>NZ_APIO01000089.1:0-48077 GCF_000408945.1 Pseudomonas sp. G5(2012) | reverse complement strand
AGCGTGGGAACGATCAGGTAGAGGAGATCAACCCTCTTCCAGCCACCAGCGCAACGGCTTGCCTTCAGCTGGCCAGAAGCGCATCTGGTCGATCGACGAGACGTCCCAGCGCTGCACGCTTTCCAGCGCCTGGAGGAAGCGTTTTTCCTGCTCCATCAGTGCCGGCGCACAGAGCTTGCGAGTGCTGCCGATCTTGCCGAAGCTCAGCTTGTCGCCTTCCAGTGTGTACGGCGCAAACCAGTGGTTGCAACCGCCGCTACCGTAGGCGCGACCGTCTTCACCCAGGGTGATGGTCAGGTGGCTGTAGTCCATCAACGGCCGTTCGCCGATCCACTCCAGGATATAGCTGCGATTTTGCTGCAGTTGCACCGGCTCGGCGGCGCAGCCCAGCAGGCTTGCACCGGCCATCGCAGTCAGGGCGAGGCGTTTCATCACGCAGGCTCCTGGCATTTGGGGCACAGGTGTTTCTCGCCAACGGTGGTCCAGCCCAACTCGGCAATCCGCGCGGTGGCAGCAGGCTTTTCGGCCTTGTTGCCGAGCTTGGCGTCAACGGCGAATTCGAAACTCAGCTCCTTGGCGCAGCTGTCGCAGTTCACCTGCCAGGTATGGATCGCCAGTTCGCCGAACACTGGACCACTGGCCACCGCGACCCATTGCCCTGGCGGGTTGATCAGGTGGCGAACCGTTTCGACGGTCAGGCGCATGGACAGGTCCTTGGCGCCCTTGAGGGTCACGACCAGCACGTCGTTATTACGAATCGAGCCGCCGTTGCCGGTGACTTGATAACGTCCCGGCACCAGGGCGCGGCATTCAGTGAGGGTGTGTTGCGGGTTCATCAGGGTGTAGCGGAAATCGTGTTCGACCATGGGTCCTCCAAATATGCGCGATATGCTAGCACGGGCATAAGCGCAGCATGGCGCGGGCATATGACCTTCGATCAGGTTCAATCACCCTCGACCTGATTCTCCGGGGTTCCTGCCGCCCAGGCCGCGATGTTCTGCAAGGTGGTCGCGGCAATAGCGCCCAAGGCTTCGCGGGTGAGGAAGGCCTGGTGTGCCGTGACGATCACGTTGGGGAAGGTCAGCAACCGCGCGAGTACATCGTCCTGCAACGGCAGATCGGAACGGTCTTCGAAAAACAGTTGCGCTTCCTCTTCATACACATCCAGTCCCAAATAACCCAGTTGGCCAAGCTTCAAGGCATCGATCAGTGCCGGGGTGTCCACCAGGCCGCCGCGGCCAGTGTTGATCAACATGGCGCCAGGCTGCATGTGCGCCAGGGATTGGTGGTTGATCAAGTGCTTGCTCTGCTCGTTGAGCGGGCAGTGCAGGCTGATGATCTGCGACTCGGCCAGCAGCTGCGGCAAGCTCAAGTAGCGGGCGCCCAGCGCTTCGACCTGCGGATTGGGGAAGGGGTCGTAGGCCAGCAACTGGCAACCGAAGCCATGCATGATTTTCGCAAAAGTCGCGCCGATCTGCCCGGTGCCGACCACGCCGACGGTCTTGCCCACCAGGTCGAACCCCGTCAACCCGTGCAGGCTGAAATCGCCTTCGCGCGTGCGGTTGTAGGCGCGGTGCAGGCGTCGGTTGAGGGCCAGGATCAGGGCTACCGCATGCTCGGCCACGGCGTGGGGCGAATAGGCCGGGACGCGCACGACCGCCAGCCCCAGTCGCTTGGCCGCCGCCAGGTCGACATGGTTGAAACCGGCCGAACGCAAGGCGATCAGACGGGTACCCGCCGCAGCCAGGCGTTCGAGCACCGGGGCGCTTAGATCATCGTTGATAAAGGCACAGACCACCTCGTGGTGCTCCGCCAGCGCGACGGTATCGAGGCTCAATCGTGCCGATTGGAAGTGCAACTCGATACCCGGTGGCAGGCTGGCGGCGAGAAAGCTGTCGCGGTCGTAGGTCTGGCTGCTGAAAAGAATCGTGCGCATGCTGTCCTCCTGGAAAGTGCATCAGGCGTTGATGCGCGCCTGGGCGGCTAGGCGATTGATCGCCCGGTCGAGATCTTCAAGTGCGCCGAAGGCCTTCGGGTCTTGCTGCTTGAGCAAGGTTTCGCTGCGTTGGCAAGCGGCGCGCAATTGCGGAACTCCGCAATAGCGGGTTGCGCCATGCAGGCGATGAACCCGTTCGATCAGGGCGTTATGATCGTTACTTTGTCGAGCCTGGCGGATGGCTTCGCGGTCGGCTTCCAGAGATGCCAGCAGCATTGCCAGCATGTCAGCCGCCAGATCGGCCTTGCCGGCGGCCAGGCGCAAGCCTTCTTCGTGATCGAGCACCTGCAACTCGTAGGTGCTGGCGTGGCCATCGCCTGCACGCTCGGGC
The DNA here is from genome assembly GCF_000408945.1 of Pseudomonas sp. G5(2012). NCBI lineage: Bacteria > Pseudomonadati > Pseudomonadota > Gammaproteobacteria > Pseudomonadales > Pseudomonadaceae > Pseudomonas > Pseudomonas sp. G5(2012). The sequence goes on along the minus strand of NZ_APIO01000089.1, from coordinate 45,750 downwards.
GTATGGTTGCGCAGTGCCAACCCGCTCCATTTGAGTACCACTTGCGCCAGTTGCCGCTCGCTGATCGGCTTGGTCAGGTAATCGTCCATGCCGCTTTGCAGTAATGCGCGTTTTTCGTTGGCCATGGCATGCGCCGTGAGGGCCACGATCGGCAGCGGCGTGCAATGCCGCTCGCTTTCCCACTGGCGGATCGCTTCGGTACTTTGGCGCCCATCCATGCCGGGCATCTGCACGTCCATCAATACCAGGTCGAATGTCTCGTTCTGCACCGCCTTGATCGCTGCGTAGCCGCTTTCCACGGCGAGCACCTTGGCGCCCATGTCTTCGAGCAGGGTTTGCACCAGCAGCAAATTGGCCGGGTTGTCGTCGACGCACAGCACCTTCGGCGCGCGGCTCGACAGCGGCTCGCTGGACTCGGTGCGCGACTGCCGTGGGTTGACCAGGTCGGACAGCGCGCGCCGCAGCTTGCGGGTACAGGCAGGCTTGGCCTGGAGCTGGCTGTGGGGGTTGGGCACCGACAGGTGGAATAGCGTCTGCTCCGTGGTGGGGCACAGCACCAGCACCTTGCAACCCAGGTGCTCGAGGTCCCAGATGTGTTGGTTCAGGCGTTCCGGTGGCATGTCGTTGCTGGTGATGCCCAGCACCGCGAGTTCGATCGCCTGATCGGTCTGATGCACGCCGGTGACGCCGTTCGTCAGGTTTTCCAGGGTATTGAACGTGGTGACGTCCAGGCCACAGTCTTCCAATTGATGCTGCAACGCCTGGCGTGCCAGCTCATGATTTTCCAGCACGGCAACCCGCCGTCCGAGCAGCGGCGCACTCGGCAGGTCCTCGGCATCGTCGCGGGTCTTGGGCAGGTTCAGGCTGATCCAGAATTCCGAACCCTCGCCCGGGGTGCTGTCGACGCCAATCTCGCCTCCCATCTGTTCGATCAGGCGCTTGGAGATCACCAGGCCCAGGCCCGTGCCACCGGGTTGCCGCGACAGCGAGTTATCGGCCTGGCTGAAGGCCTGGAACAGCGCGCGCACGTCCTGGTTCGACAGACCGATGCCGGTGTCCTGGATGCTGATGCGCAATTGCACGCTGTCTTCGTGCTCTTCTTCGAGCATGGCCCGGGCGACGATGGTGCCCTCGCGGGTGAACTTGATCGCATTGCTGACCAGGTTGGTCAGGATCTGCTTGAGCCGCAACGGATCGCCCACCAGCGACAGGGGCGTATCGCGATACACCAGGCTGATCAGCTCCAGCTGTTTGGCGTGGGCGGCCGGGGCGAGGATGGTCAGTGTGTCTTGCAGCAGGTCTCGCAAATTGAACGGAATATGGTCGAGCACCAGCTTGCCCGCCTCGATCTTCGAAAAGTCGAGGATCTCGTTGATGATCCCCAGCAGGCTGTCGGCAGACTTTTCGATGGTGCCCAGGTAATCGAGCTGGCGCGGGGTCAGTTCACTTTTTTGCAGCAGGTGGGTGAAGCCGAGGATGCCGTTGAGCGGCGTGCGTATTTCATGGCTCATGTTGGCCAGGAACTCGGACTTGATCCGACTCGCCTCCAGCGCCTCCATGCGCGCCAGGTCCAGTTCGATGTTCTGGATCTCGATGGTCTCGAGGTTCTGGCGCACGTCCTCGGTGGCCTGGTCGATGCTGTGTTGCAGTTCTTCCTGGGCATTCTGCAGCGTGCCGGCCATGCGATTGATGCCGGAGGCCAACTCATCCAGCTCCTGGCTGCCCAGGGGGGGCAGGCGGGTTTCCAGATGACCGTCCTTGAGTTGCGCCACGGCTTGTTTGATCTGGGTCAGCGGCCGATTGATCGTGCGGCCCATGCGCAATGCCAGCAGCGCCGCGCCGCCGAGACCGGCGCCGATCATCAACAGGCTGGCGAACAGGCTGCGGTAGCCACGCAGCAGCATGCCGTTGTGGGACAGTTCGAGTTCGACCCAGCCCAGCAGGCGATCGGCTTCATCGGGGATCACGTCGCCGGCCAGGTTGCGGTGTTTGCCGAACACCGGCAGCAGGTAACGCGTTGCTTCGTTGCCACTGCGACGCTGCATCTGCGAGCCTTCGCCCATTGGCGCCTGGGTCAGCATGGTCGGCCCGGCGTGGGCCCGCGGCGTGCGGTCTGGCGCAAGGAAGGTCACGGCTCGCACGTCCGGTTGTTCCAGGGACTGGGTGGCGATACGTTCCAGCATTTCGTTGTTGTTGTGCCCCATGGCTGGCGCCACCAGCGGCGCCAGTTGCTCGGCGATCATTTCGCCGCGCTGCAGGAGTTGGGTTTGCAGGTCCGATTGCTGCATCCAGGTGAAATAGCCGCCCAGGACCAATGCCATGAGGCTGGTCGGCAGCAACGTCAGCAACAGCACACGGCCCTTGATTCCCAGTTTCGTCAGCACGCCACTCTCCTGCAACCGGCTGTTTATCGAGCTGCGCGTGCGTCTGGCACGCGCCACTTGCGCAGTGTAGCGATTTGCAGGCGGGCGATCCTCGATAATTGATGCCGTCACTCGTCGGTTGGTCGTGCGCTTTTGCACCCTGCGCAACCCTTGGGTTGCCCCGGGAGAAGCAATCTTGAATAATTACCAACTGAGAATTATTTGCAGATACTAATGACGACCATCAACGCTGGCCATCCCCGTATCCTCTCCATCGAAGACGACCTCGTACTCGGTGCCTATGTGCATGAACATCTGGGCCGTAGCGGCTTTCAGGTGACGTGGTGCCAGAACGGCCGCGAGGGCCTGGACATTGCCCGCGAGCAAGCCTTCGATGTGGTGTTGATGGACATTTTGTTGCCAGGTATGGACGGGCTGGCGGTACTGACGCAACTACGCCGCAGCCATTCCACCCCGGTGTTGCTGATGTCGGCACTCGGTGCCGAAGCCGATCGCATCAGCGGCTTTCGGCTGGGGGCCGATGATTATCTGCCCAAACCCTTCAGCATGATCGAGTTGCGCGTGCGCATCGAAGCCATTCTGCGCCGCGTAGCGCTCGATCGCCGGCCGACGCCTGTGGCGATGGTGGCCGAGGTAGACAGTCTGCGTTTTGACGACGATCACTTCGACGTTTTTCATGGACAACAACCTGCCGGCCTGACTCGAACTGAGTATCGCCTGCTGGAAACCCTGAGCCGCAGCGTCGACGAAGTGCTGAGCAAAGCCTTTCTTTATCAACAGGTACTGCAACGCGGTTATGCCGCCCACGATCGTAGCCTCGACATGCACATCAGCCAGATTCGCCGCAAACTCAAGGCCATCGGCTATACCGAGCGGGAGGTGCGCACGGTCTGGGGCAAGGGCTATATCCTGAGTGCCGTCGATGAGATGTAACGTGCCGGGCCGGCACTCGCTGTTCTGGAAACTGGCGTGCCTGTTGGTGGCGTTCTGTCTGCTGATGATCTGGTTGAGCTGGTCCTGGGGCCGCTACATGGAGCAGCGCAACCAGTTCCTCTCCGATGAGGCCCGCGGCACCCTGGCGCGCTATGCCGCCGAAGCCGAACAAGCCTGGCAGCAGGGCCAGAGTGTCGGCATCGATGACTGGCTGCAGGGCATGCATCAGCGGGAAAAAGGCTGGGTCGGTGTCATCGGCGGTGATTTGCAGTCCTTGAGCAACCAATCGCTGACGGACAAGGAAGTCGAGCGCCTGACTTTTTTGCGTGGCCTCGATTGGCCGATCCACAAAAAAGGCCGGCCGTGGATGCGCATACCGTTTCCCAGTGACCCGTCCGTCGGCAGCCTGGTGATCGAACTGCCGCAACGCTTCGTGCCCGGGCGCTACCGGGTGTTCTGGCGGGTGATCACCAACGGTGTGATTCCGGGCTTGTTCACCTTGCTGTTGTGCGTGGGCCTGTATCGCTTGTTGGTGGTGCCGCTCAATCACTTGCGCGAACAGGCCAATGCCTGGCGTGCCGATCAACTGAACGTACGGCTGTCGAGCCGCACTACCAATCGTTCCGATGAGTTGGGCGAATTGGCCAGGGCGTTCGATCACATGTCCGAGCGCCTGCAAAGTACCGTGGCATTGCAGCAACAACTGTTGCGCGACCTGTCCCATGAATTGCGCACGCCGTTGAGCCGCCTGCGGGTGGCCAGTGAAAGCGAGCAGGGGCTTGAACAATTGCGCGAGCGTATTGGCCGCGAAGTCGATGGCATGCAACGGCTGGTGGAGGACACGCTGCAACTGGCCTGGCTCGATACCGAACGTACGCGATTACCCGACGAATCGATCCAGGTCCAGGCCCTGTGGGAAATGCTCACGGAAAACGCCTGTTATGAAAGTTGCTGGCCGGATACGCAGTTGCAATGCTCGGTGGACGCCTCCTGCTGGGTGCGCGGCCATCTCAATACCCTGGCCCAGGCCCTCGAGAACATGCTGCGCAACGCCATTCGACATTCGCCCGAGGGTGGCATTGTTCATTTGGGCGGGCGGCGTGACGGCGACTTCTGGCACCTGTGGCTGGAGGATCAAGGTGGTGGCGTGGCGGAGGCGGATCTTGAGCGGATCTTCCTGCCCTTTACCCGCCTCGACGGCTCGCGGCCGGGGGATGGCGGATTTGGCCTGGGCTTGAGCATCGCCAGGAATGCGGTGCGGCGTCAGGGTGGAAGGCTTTGGGCGCAGAACACAGGGAGCGGGTTGCGGATGAATATGCGGTTGGTGGCGGATGATGGAACTGTCAGTGACGATGCCATCGCGAGCAGGTTCTCCCATCCTGCAACGCACTGATTTTGCCGGAGCGTTCCTGAGTTTCTGTACGACATTTCCCAAAGGGTATCACCGGTCATTTCAAGCATCCTTGACGGCTTAAGCTCAGGCTCTTACTCGTGTCCAAGGAGTCATTGCATGACCGTACCCCAGGTGCCCGGCAGTACCACCGATGATCGCTTCAATGAAGTGCTTGCCCTGATTCACAGTGCCAGGCGACAGGCCGTGCAGGCGGTGAATACTCAACTGATCGAGCTCTATTGGCAGGTTGGTGCTTATATAAGCCGCAAGATGGAGAAGGCGGAGTGGGGTGATTCCGTTGTTGGTCAATTGGCGGAGCATCTCAGTCAGACCCAGCCGGGGCTGCGTGGCTTTACTCGGTCGAACCTGTTCCGCATGCGTCAGTTTTACGAAACCTACCGTAGCGAATTAAAAGTCGCACCACTGGCGCGACAATTGTCCTGGTCCCATAACTTGATCATCTTCGGCCAAAGCAGGCACCCGCAAGAGCGTGAGTTTTACCTGCGAATGGCCGTTCAGGAAAAATGGTCAAAGCGCGAGCTGGAGCGTCAGTTCAAGGCGGCGCTGTTCGAGCGCAGCGTAACCCAGCCGGCCAAAGTCTCCTCAGTACTGAAACAGACTCATCCCTCTGCGCTTGAAATATTCCGCGACGCCTACATGGTCGAGTTTCTCGACCTGCCCGGCGCCCACGGCGAAACCGATTTGCATCGGGGCTTGCTGGCGCGTCTCAAGGAATTTTTGATCGAGCTAGGTCGGGATTTCTGTTTTGTAGGCTCCGAATATCCGCTACAAGTCGGCGGGCGTGATTTTGCCCTGGACTTGCTGTTCTTTCACCGTGGTCTTAACTGCCTGGTGGCCATCGAACTCAAGGTCGGGCGTTTTGAGCCGGAGTATTTGGGCAAGCTGGGCTTCTATCTGGAAGCCCTGGATCGCGAAGAGCGCAAGCCTCATGAAAACCCGGCAATCGGTGTCCTGCTCTGTGCCAGCAAGGATGACGAAGTCGTCGAATACGCCCTTAACCGCAGCCTGTCACCCGCGCTGATCGCGGAGTATCAGGTCCAACTGCCGGACAAACAGTTGTTGCAGGCCAAGCTGCATGAGTTCTACGCCCTGAATGTCGCTCAATCGGAAGAAGGCTGAATCAGACGCTTATTCCCATAAACCATAAGCACCACACTTTGCGTGATATGGCCTTGCGAGGTTTGCCGGTATGATAGGCGCCCCCGCAGTCTGGATTGCGAATACGCCATGACCTTGCAGTACCCAACCATCGCCGATTGCGTCGGCAACACTCCGCTGGTCCGTTTGCAGCGCCTGCCCGGCGAAACCAGCAACACTCTTTTGCTCAAGCTCGAAGGGAACAACCCGGCGGGTTCGGTCAAGGACCGTCCGGCGCTGTCGATGATCACCCGCGCCGAGTTGCGCGGGCAGATCCATGCCGGCGATACGTTGATCGAAGCGACCTCCGGTAACACCGGCATCGCGCTGGCCATGGCCGCGGCGATCAAGGGTTACAAGATGATCCTGATCATGCCGGACAACTCCAGCGCCGAACGCAAGGCTGCCATGACCGCTTATGGTGCCGAACTGATTCTGGTCAGCCAGGAACAAGGCATGGAAGGCGCCCGCGACCTCGCCCAGCGCATGGAAGCAGAGGGTCGCGGCAAGGTGCTGGACCAGTTCGCCAACGGTGACAACCCGGAGGCGCACTACACCACCACCGGTCCGGAAATCTGGCGCCAGACCCAGGGCACCATCACCCATTTCGTCAGTTCCATGGGCACCACCGGCACCATCATGGGCGTCTCGCGCTACTTGAAAGAACAGAACGAGAACGTGCAGATCATCGGTCTGCAACCGATGGAAGGTTCGGCGATCCCGGGTATCCGTCGCTGGCCCCAGGAGTATCTGCCGAAGATCTACCAGGCCGATCGCGTGGACCGTATCGTCGATATGGCCCAGAGCGAAGCCGAAGACGTGACCCGTCGGCTGGCTCGCGAAGAAGGCATCTTCTGTGGCGTGTCATCCGGCGGTGCCGTGGCAGCGATGCTGCGCCTGTCCAAAGAAGTTGAAAACGCGGTGATCGTCGCGATCATCTGCGACCGTGGCGACCGATACCTGTCGACCGGCATTTTCGACGCGCCCAACTGATGGCCAAGCATGAGAGAGGCCTGCGCTTCCAGCCCACGGGCGGCAGCAAGGCCCCGCAAGTCCCGACCGGCAAAAAGCAGCGCCTGAACATCGAGCGCCTGGCCAACGACGGTCGCGGTATCGCGTTTTTCGAAGGTCGCACCTGGTTCGTCATCGGCGCACTGGCCGGTGAAGAAGTCGAGGCACGCGTGCTCGGTGCCCACGGCAAAGTGGTCGAGGCGCGTACCGAGCGGGTGTTCAAGTCCAGTGAACTGCGTCGCCCGGCACCGTGCGCCCATGCTGGTCGTTGTGGCGGCTGCAGCGTGCAGCATCTGCCCCACAACGAACAACTCGCCCTGAAACAGCGCATGCTCGCCGAGCAATTGTCGAAGGTCGCCGGTGTCGAGCCCGAAGAATGGGCCGCGCCTTTGAGCGGCTTGGAATTCGCTTATCGCCGTCGCGCGCGGGTAGCGGTGCGCTGGGACATGAAAGCGAAAAAACTCGAAGTCGGTTTCCGCGCCGCCGGCAGCCAGGACATCGTCGGCATCGATGATTGCCCGGTGCTGGTACAGCCCTTGCAGCCGATCATGGCCCACTTGCCGCAGATGCTGCGACGATTGAGCAAACCTCAGGCCCTGGGGCACGTGGAATTGTTCAGCGGCTCATCGCTGGCGGTATTGCTGCGCCACATGGCGCCGTTGTCCGAAAGCGACTTGACCATCCTCAAGGAATTCTGCGCGCTCCATGAAGCCCAGTTGTGGTTGCACGGGGACGGCGAGCCGCATCCGGTCGAGGCCGATCAGTCCTTGGGCTATCGTCTTGAACAGTGGGATTTGAATCTGGCGTATCGGCCCGGGGATTTCATCCAGGTCAATGCGGGGGTCAACGAAGCGATGGTTGCCCAGGCGCTGGATTGGCTGAAACCGCAAGCCGATGAGCGAGTTCTCGATCTATTCTGTGGGTTGGGTAACTTTGCCTTGCCATTGGCTAAAGCTGTTCGCGAAGTCGTTGCGGTGGAGGGTGTGCAGGTGATGGTCGATCGCGCAGCCGCGAATGCTGTCAGCAACAATCTGCATAATGCGCAGTTTTTTCAGGCCGATTTATCCCAGCCGTTGACCGATGCTGAATGGGCGCGTGAAGGCTTTTGTGCGGTACTCTTGGACCCACCGCGTGACGGCGCTTTCGAGGTCGTGCGCAAGCTCAAGTCCCTGGGGGCCGAGCGGTTGGTCTATGTGTCGTGCAACCCGGCAACCCTGGCGCGCGACACGGTCGAATTGATCAAGCAGGGCTACCGGTTAAAACGTGCCGGGATTCTCGATATGTTTCCTCAGACGGCACATGTCGAAGCCATGGCGTTATTTGAAGCGAGCTAGGATGCTCGTCTGGTCCGACTGGCCCGCCCGTGCAGCCGCGTACCAGCCCGACGTGGGCTCATGGGCAACGAAGGTCAGCGATTTGACGCATTGAATCTGCGTCGTAGGGAAGGTAAGCAAGATGGTACAGGTGAGAGCACACCAGCCGATCAACACCGACGGCAGTATCAATCTCGAGGCTTGGCTCGATCACGCGGTCAGTGTCGATCTGGCACTGGATCGCGAAGCCTTGAAAGAAGCCTGCGAGTACGCTCGCGAGGCCGAACAACAAGCCAATGCGGCGAAGAATTTGTGGTCCGAAGGGACCTCGAGTTTCCGCACCGGCCTTGAGATCGCCGAGATCCTCGCCGACCTCAAGCTCGATCAGGATTCGCTGGTTGCCGCGGTTCTCTACCGCGGTGTGCGTGAAGGCCAGATTCCGTTGCCGGCGGTCAGCCAGCGCTTTGGTCCCGTAGTCGCCAAACTCATCGACGGCGTGCAACGCATGGCCGCGATCAGCGACAGCCTGAGCCCGCGCAAGTCCATGGTGATGGGTACTCAGGGCCAGGTGGAAAACCTGCGCAAGATGCTGGTGGCCATGGTCGACGACGTTCGCGTCGCCCTGATCAAACTGGCCGAGCGAACCTGTGCGATCCGTGCGGTGAAAACCGCCGATGACGAAAAGCGCAACCGCGTTGCCCGCGAGGTGTTCGACATCTACGCGCCGCTCGCTCATCGCCTGGGTATCGGCCACATCAAGTGGGAACTGGAGGACTTGTCCTTCCGTTACCTGGAGCCGGACCAGTACAAGCAGATCGCCAAGTTGCTCCACGAGCGGCGACTGGATCGCGAGCGCTTCATCAGCGACGTGATGAGCCAGCTGAAAAACGAATTGCAGGCCACCGGGGTCGATGCCGATATCAGCGGCCGGGCCAAACATATCTATTCGATCTGGCGCAAAATGCAGCGCAAGGGCCTGGAGTTCAGCCAGATCTACGACGTGCGCGCCGTGCGTGTGCTGGTGCCGGAAATGCGCGACTGCTACACCGCGCTGGGCATTGTCCACACCCTGTGGCGGCACATTCCCAAAGAATTCGACGACTACATCGCCAACCCCAAGGAAAACGGCTATCGCTCGTTGCACACGGCGGTGATCGGTCCTGAGGGCAAGGTGCTGGAAGTACAGATCCGTACCCACGCCATGCATGAGGAGGCCGAACTCGGTGTATGCGCCCACTGGCGCTACAAGGGCACCGACGTCAAGTCTGGCTCCAATCACTACGAAGAAAAAATCTCCTGGCTGCGTCAGGTGCTCGAGTGGCACGAAGAGCTGGGTGACATTGGCGGGTTGGCCGAACAGCTGCGGGTCGATATCGAACCCGACCGGGTCTACATCTTTACCCCGGACGGTCACGCCATCGACTTGCCCAAGGGCGCGACGCCACTGGACTTCGCCTACCGTGTGCACACCGAGATCGGTCACAACTGCCGTGGCGCCAAGATCAACGGGCGCATCGTGCCGCTCAACTACAGCCTGCAGACCGGTGAGCAGGTCGAGATCATCACCAGCAAGCACGGCACGCCAAGCCGCGACTGGCTGAACCCGAACCTGGGTTACGTCACGACGTCACGGGCACGGGCGAAGATCGTTCACTGGTTCAAGTTGCAGGCCCGCGATCAGAACGTCGCCGCCGGTAAAACCCTGCTGGAACGGGAACTCAATCGCCTCGGCTTGCCAGCGGTGGATTTCGACAAGCTGGCCGACAAGGCCAACATGAAAACCGCCGAGGACATGTTTGCCGCGCTCGGTGCCGGCGACCTGCGCCTGGCGCAACTGGTCAACCTGGCGCAGCAACTGGTCGAGCCGGAACGTGGCAACGAACAGCTGGAACTGATTCCACGCAAGGCCACCGGCTACAAGCCAGGCAAGCGTGGTGATATCCAGATCCAGGGTGTGGGCAACCTGATGACCCAGATGGCAGGTTGCTGCCAGCCGTTGCCGGGGGATGCGATCGTCGGCTACATCACCCAGGGGCGTGGCGTCAGTATCCACCGCCAGGACTGTGCCTCGGTGCTGCAATTGGCCGGGCGCGAGCCTGAACGGATCATTCAGGTCAGCTGGGGGCCGGTACCGGTGCTCACCTACCCGGTGGACATCGTCATCCGTGCCTACGACCGTTCCGGATTGCTGCGTGATGTCTCGCAGGTGTTGCTCAACGAGCGAATCAACGTGTTGGCGGTCAATACCCGCTCGAACAAGGAGGACAACACCGCGCTGATGTCCCTGACCATCGAGATTCCAGGGCTGGACGCGTTGGGGCGGTTGCTGGGGCGGATTTCCCAGTTGCCGAACATCATCGAAACCCGGCGTAACCGTACGCCATGAACCTCACCCCTGTAGGAGCTGCCGCAGGCTGCGATCTTTTGATCTTGATTTTTTAAGATCAAAAGATCGCAGCCTGCGGCAGCTCCTACAGTGCGTTTGAATGGGATTAATGATGTACAGCCTTGAAGACTTATTGCACCTGATGAACCGCCTGCGCGACCCGCAGTACGGCTGTCCGTGGGACATCAAGCAAACCTACGCCACCATCGTCCCGCACACCCTCGAGGAAGCCTATGAAGTTGCCGATGCCATCGAGCGGGGTGATTTCGATCACCTGCAGGGTGAGTTGGGCGACCTGCTGTTCCAGGTGGTTTACTACAGCCAGTTGGCGCGGGAAGAAGGGCGTTTCGAATTCGCTGGCGTGGTCGACAGCATCACCCGCAAGCTGATCCGCCGTCATCCGCATGTATTTCCCACCGGTGATCTGTACGCGCCGCTGGATGTACCGCGCTTGAATGAAGAGCAGGTCAAGCAGCGCTGGGAGGAGATCAAGGCCGAAGAGCGCGCGGAGAAGTCCGCTGCACCGCAACAGCTGTCCTTGCTCGATGATGTCCCGGCAGCATTGCCGGCACTGTCCCGTTCGGCAAAATTGCAAAAGCGCGCAGGGCAGGTCGGCTTCGATTGGCCCGACGCCTTGCCTGTATTGGACAAGGTTCGCGAAGAACTTGATGAAATACTCGAAGCGATGGCCGACAACGACTCGGTGGCGATTGCCGATGAAGTCGGCGATCTACTATTTTCCGTGGTTAATCTGGCGCGTCACCTCAAGGTCGATCCGGAAACTGCGCTGCGTGGTGCCAACAGCAAGTTCGAACGACGCTTCCGTTTTATCGAACAGGCATTGCGCGACACCCATCGTCCCATGGAAGATTGCACCCTCGAAGAGTTGGACGCCCTGTGGGGCGAAGCCAAACGCCAGGAAAAGAATGTGCCCAGCTGCGGTTGAGCAGTTGCCTAAGTGAGTAATAAGCACCATGAGCATTTCCCTTCGCGACCAGTTGCTCAAAGCAGGGCTGGTCAACCAGAAGCAGGCCAAGCAGGTCAGCAAAGACAAACAGAAGCAGCAACGCCTGGCCCACAAGGGGCAGATCGAGCTTGATGATTCCCAGCAGCGTGCAGCCCAGGAGGCCATGGCCGAGAAGGTCAAGCGCGATCAGGAGCTCAACCGTCAGCAACAGGAAAAAGCCGAGGCCAAGGCCCGTGTCGCGCAGATCAAGCAATTGATTGAAGCCACGCGCCTGCCGAAACTGACGACCGAGGACTACTACAACTTCGTCGACGACAAGAAGGTCAAGCGCCTCTCGGTCAACACGCTGATGCGTAACAAGCTCAGCAACGGTTCGCTGGCCATCGTGCATCACGCCGGCGGTTATGAAGTGATCCCCCGTGAAGCTGCCCTGAAGATCCAGGAGCGCGATCCGCAGCGCATCGTGCAACTGAATGTGCAGACCGAAGAAGTGGCCGCCGAGGACGATCCGTACGCGGCCTATCAGATCCCGGATGACCTGATGTGGTAAGCGGTTAACGGCTGCAATAACGACAAACCCCGCTCATGGCGGGGTTTGTCGTTTTTAATGCGGTCATTGCTCAAGCGGAGCGTAGCGCTCGTTGCTGCTCCAGAGTTTCCAGTTCGGCCTTGTAGTTGTGGGCGTCAGTCTCGCTATGGAACATCCCGACCAGCAGGTCCTGTTGGTACACATCCCAGATGCGGACACCGGCGGCTACGCCTTCGTGTGACATGCGTGAATCGTCGCGTTCAGTTACTTTTACAGTCATCTGCTAGCTCCAATTTCTATTATCTGCAGCAAGGCATGTGCAGGACTCTGTTATAGAGTTTGGTAGCTAGCTAAGTAAACGACTGAGTCTGGAAAGAGTTTGTTGCAGAATTGGAAACAGTCCTGCAGCCCGCGTAATCCGCGACATTCAGTCGCAGGCTGTTGAGTTCCATGACAAAAGCTTCATGTTCACGAGGAAGATTCGCGGCCTAAAGGCCGACCTTGTGGGAGCGCGCCTGCTCGCGAAGACGGCATCACATTCAACATCTTTATCGACTGTCAGGCCGCCTTCGCGAGCAGGCTCGCTCCCACAGGGTTTTGCGTTTTTGAAGGCAAAAAAACGCCCCGAACCAGTCGGGGCGTTTTCATGTGCGGCTCAGCAGCGGGAAATTACTTGCCTTCCCAGCGCTTCAGTACCAGCGTGGCGTTGGTGCCACCGAAACCGAAGCTGTTGCTCATCACGGTGTTGATGGTGGCGTTTTCGCGGGTCTTGGTCAGTACCGGCAGGTCCGCCACTTCAGGGTCCAGCTCGTCGATGTTGGCGGAACCGGCAATGAAGTTTCCTTCCATCATCAGCATGCAGTAGATCGCTTCGTGAACGCCGGCGGCACCCAGGGAGTGACCCGACAGGCTCTTGGTGGAGCTGATGGCCGGAGCCTTGTCGCCGAACACTTCACGCACGCCTTTCATTTCCGCGACGTCGCCGACCGGAGTCGAAGTGCCGTGGGTATTCAGGTAGTCGATCGGGGTGTCGACGGTGGACAGCGCCTGCTGCATGCAGCGGATCGCGCCTTCGCCGCTTGGGGCGACCATGTCGTAGCCGTCGGAGGTCGCGCCGTAGCCAACGATTTCCGCGTAGATTTTCGCGCCGCGGGCCAGAGCGTGTTCCAGCTCTTCCACCACGACCATGCCGCCACCGCCTGCAATGACGAAGCCGTCACGGTCTGCGTCGTAGGCGCGGGAAGCTTTTTCCGGAGTGTCGTTGCGCTTGCTGGACAATGCGCCCATGGCGTCGAACAGGAACGACTGGCTCCAGTGTTCTTCTTCACCGCCGCCGGCGAAAACGATGTCCTGCTTGCCCATCTGGATCTGTTCCATGGCGGTACCGATGCAGTGAGCACTGGTGGCGCAGGCAGAAGCGATGGAGTAGTTCAGGCCCTTGATCTTGAACGGAGTGGCCAGACAGGCGGAAACGGTGCTGCTCATGGTCCGCGTGACGCGATATGGGCCAACGCGCTTTACGCCTTTCTCGCGCAGGATGTCCAGCGCTTCCATCTGGTTCAGTGTCGATGCGCCACCGGAACCGGCAATCAGGCCGGTGCGCGGGTTGGACACTTGCTCTTCGGTCAGGCCGGAGTCAGCAATGGCGTCTTTCATGGCCAGGTAGGCGTATGCCGCCGCGTGGCCGACGAAGCGATAGATCTTGCGATCGATCAGTTCTTCAAGGTTGAGGTCAATGGAGCCGGAAACCTGGCTACGCAGACCCATTTCGGCATATTCCGGGTTGAACCGGATGCCAGGGCGGCTTGCACGCAGGTTAGCGGAGACGGTCTCTTTGTCATTGCCCAGGCACGAAACAATGCCCAGACCAGTGATAACGACGCGGCGCATGCGGATAACCCTTAGAAGTTGTCAGTGGAGGTGAAAACGCCGACCCGGAGGCCTTCGGCGGTGTAGATTTCGCGACCGTCGACAGTCACCGAACCGTCGGCGATGGCCAGGTTCAGCTTGCCCTTGAGGACGCGCTTGATATGAATGTTATAGGTGACTTTCTTGGCGGTCGGCAGGACCTGGCCGAAGAATTTCACTTCGCCCGAACCCAGCGCACGGCCACGGCCCGGCAGGCCTTGCCAGCCCAGGAAGAAACCGACCAATTGCCACATGGCGTCGAGGCCCAGGCAGCCCGGCATCACCGGATCACCTTCGAAGTGGCAGGCGAAGAACCACAGGTCCGGAGTGATATCCAGCTCGGCGACCAATTCACCTTTGCCGTACTTGCCACCCTCTTCGCTGATCAGGGTGATGCGATCGACCATCAGCATGTTCGGGGCGGGCAGTTGCGCGTTACCTGGGCCGAACAGCTCACCGCGACTGCAGCGCAGCAGGTCTTCCCGGGTAAAGGCGTTTTGTTTGGTCATGCGAGCTCCTCAATAGTCCCATGCGGCAGGTGGGGCAAATCATCCCGGCCGATCGAAGCGTTCATGCCTCGAACCGGCAGCCTACTCATAGACTATTGCGTTGTAGTGAAAGTCACAGCACCAAGGACATGAATGTACACTTGTGCACTGAAATTTTTAATCAAGCCCCTTTTCGAGCTTGTTCGGGTGCCTAAGACTGCCGCACTTTCGCCTTTCACGCCAGTCACAGATGCTCGAAAGGCCTGTACTACTGCACCCATCGCTGCAGAATTTGCTGAAGATCAGTGCGTTTGAAGGGCTTGGCGAGGTAATCGTTCATTCCCGCCGACAAACAAGCTTCGCGATCCCCCTGCAAGGCGTTGGCGGTCAGGGCAATGATCGGCAAGTCGGTACAGCCGGGCAGTTCACGAATCTGCCGGGTGGCTTCATAACCGTCGATGACCGGCAGTCGGCAGTCCATCAGTATCGCCTCGAAAATCAGGCTCTCGGCACTGCGTACTGCCTGTGCGCCATCGGCGGCGACGCTGACAGTAAAGCCGAGGCTGCGCAGCATGGCTTCGATCACTGTCTGGTTGACCGGATTGTCTTCGACCAGCAGCACATTGCGCCCTTCGCCATCCCCCTTGTGGGTCGGTACGCGCGGTGCCCGAGCCGGCAAGGCTTGCTGATACAACGCCAGCGGAATCTCGAGGGTAAATATCGAGCCACGGCCTTCCTCGCTCTGGGCGCGCAAGGTGCCACCCATGCGTTCGGCGAGTGTGCGTGCAATCGGCAGGCCCAGGCCGGTCCCACCATAGCGTCTTGATATGGAGCTGTCGGCCTGCTGAAACGCGTCGAACATCAATTCCAGGCTTTCGGGGGGAATGCCAATCCCACTGTCGCGCACCGTGCAGGTGAACCACAGCAGTTCGTGATCCAGGGACTGCCACTGCGATTCGATGCGCACGCGTCCCTGTTCAGTAAACTTCAGGGCATTGCCGACCAGATTGACCAGTATTTGCCGGATGCGCGTCGGGTCACCCTGAACCTGCAGCGCGCGCATGTCTTGTGGGATCTGCAACTGTAGATCGAGCCCGCGTTGGACGGCGCTGTGCTGGAACGACTGGGCGCAACTGCCGATCAGGTCTGCGAGATTGAAGGGGATATGCTCTAACTCCAGTTCTGAGCGTTCGATACGCGAAAAATCCAGAATGTCATTGATGACTTTGAGCAGGTGCTCGGTGGATTCCGAAGCCAGAGCCGCGTATTCGAGCTGTTCTTCGGTCATCTGGGTGGTTTCCAGCAATTGCAGCATGCCAAGCACGCCATTCATCGGCGTGCGCAGTTCGTGGCTCATCATGGCGAGGAAGTCGGACTTGGCGTTATTGGCCTTTTCCGCTTCCTCGCGGGTCTGGATCAACTGCGCCATGGCCTGGTGCTGTTCGTGGCTGGCCTGCTCGAGCCCCTTGGCGAGGTTGTTGATGTGTTGGGACAGGGCGCCGAGTTCGGTGTCGTCAACGATGGGCAGGGGCGTCTTGTAGTCGCCGGCCTGGATCGCCTTGACCGCATTGCCGATATCGCGGATCGGTTGCGACAGGCTCGCGGCCAGGCGCCGGGCGACCATGAAGGTAAACAGCAGGGCGAACAGCGCCAGAATGCCGGCCTTGAGCAGGATTTCCTGTTGGCGCTGGCTGAACGCATCATTGGACAGGCCAACGATCACCCGACCCAGGTAATCCTCGGCGGGCGCCGTGGGGGGCACGCTGCCGTCCTGGAAAAAATCATTGTGCAGCGCGATCCGTTGCAGGCGCACGGGGGCCTGGAAGACTTCAATCTGGTGCGGCTTTTGGTAGCTTGCCGAAGGTTGCTCGACATACACCAGAATCCGGTTGGCGCTGTCCTGCACCTCCAGGAACCGTACGTTGGGCGTTGCCAGCGTGGCCTTGAGCAGGCTTTCGAGCACCTCGTTATTGCCCGAAATCACCCCGTATTCGGTGGCCGGCGCCAGTTGGTTGGCAATCAACTGGCCGGTGTGGTTGAGCTCCTGGCGCAGGTCCTGGATCCGCACGAAAGTGAAGAAACTGATCAACAGTAACGTCAGCAGCAGGGCAGGGCCGAGGCTGATGATCTGGGTACGGGTACTGATGTCCCAGCGGCGACGGAAGGTCATGGCTGGCGTTCTCCTTCTGCCAACAGCGTTGCGACAGCCACTTCATTTACCTGTTCAAGCCCCAGGGAACGAGACACCTGCCGATTGCTGGAGACTTTGAAGCGGTGTGGATATTGCGTGCGTGGCCACGTGGCGGGTGGCAGGTCGAGCAGCTCATCGAGAATCGCCAGCCAGTCGCTTTGATCGCTGTAGGTACTGGCCAGGCTCCCGGCCTTGACGAACCCTGCATTGGGACCGATCAAGGCCAGCTGCCGCGCATAGCTGCTGAGCAACAGGTTTTTCGCGGTTTTCGGGTTGTACAGATCGGGGTCGTCGAGGCCCAGTACTACATCGCTGTTGTCCAGCAAAGCCTGCAAGGGACGACTGTCCTGGGTGTTTTCCCAACGTTCGGTGACCACTTCAAGACCCAGGGGATAGGCGGCCTGGCGCAGTTCCCGCAACAGGAACTCGCTATGGCTGTCGTACAGGACGCCAACCCGCTTGGCCTCGGGCAGCAGGACACGGGTGAGGCGCAATTGCCGGTCCAGTGGCGGATCGCTCCAGAGCAGGCTGAGGTGCGGGGGCAGGGCGTGCCCAAGGTGTTGTCGCGCCTGCAGGCGGCTGATGCGCAGCACCAGTGTCGCCGGGCCGCGAGGGTCCTGCAGGCGCCAGTCGAGACTGGGCAGATCGAGCAGGATCAAGCGGGTGTCCGCCGCCAGCTTGCCCGGTGGCGGCAGGCTGGCCAATGGCTGGAAGTGCACGTTGTCGGCCGGTCGCAATTGCACCAGGGCCTGGACGAAGGATTGCACGCCGGGGCTATCGTCGACACCGGTCAGGAGAATGTCCGCGGCGCTGGCCGAATGGCTGTGTAGCCAGCCACCGAATACCAGGCAAGCCATGGCCAACAGATGGCCAAGGATTGACGGCTTGCGTGGCGGGCGATGCGGCATCTTAAAACGCCAGCTGCGCGCTGAAATACATCAAGCGACGCTCGTCATAGTTGTTGTCGACAAAGGAAGTAGGCTGGTTGTCGAGGCGCTGCTGCAGCACACCAGCCAGTTCCAGATGAGTCTTGCCCAGGCGGATGCGCCTGGCGATGCGCGTGTCGAGTCGTTCGAAGCGGTAGCCGTTGAGCGCGTCGTCAGCATAATAGAAGAGCGCGCTGTTCCAGCCATCGCCCCAGTCGCGCAACCAGGCGGCAGAACCACTGTTGCCTGCAGTCTGTTGTGCATCCTGCAGGTTGCTCGCGTCAGCGTCGACGTAGGCATAGGTCAGGCGCAAGCGGTCGGCGCTGCTGAATTTCCAGTCGAGTTGGGTTTCCGCTCCGGTGTAGCGCGCGGAGTTGGCATTGCTGGCGATGTACTGGTTATTGCGCAACGGCTCACTGATCATCCCGGTGATCTCGTCGTAGAACAGCTTTACATCGACGGCCAGGCCCGATTCGGCGAAGTAACCGTTATAGCCCAGTTCCCGGGAACGCATATGTTCCTGGTCGAGGTCGCCGGGGCCGCGGGTCTTGACGAAATAGCGGGCACTTGACTGGCCATAGGCGCCGGGTTGCAGGTGGGTGACCTGGTAGCTCCAGTTGACGTTGTTCTCGAACATGTCCGGCGAGCGGACGGCTTGCGAGTACACCGCACGCAGGCCCTGGCGCGGATTGATCAGGTAGTTGACCGCCATCCGTGGGCTCAGTGAGCTGCCGATCAACTGCGTGTCTTCGAACATGGCACCGCCCTGCAGGAGCCAGTGTTCGCTGGCGCGCCATTCAAGCTGGCCGAACGCCCGCCAGGTGGTGTCATCGAGAGTGCCATTGAAGTAGGTCTCGGAATCTGCCCGGTCGTAACGATAGTTCAATCCGCTGACCAGCCGCAGGTTATCGGACAGGCTCAGGGTATCCTGCAATTCAAGGTCATAGCGCGATTCCCGAGTGCTTTGATCGATATCGCCGCAGACCGTTCGCCGGGCGCCGTTGCGCCACTGGTCGAGGACTTGATTGGCCAATGCGCGTTGGGTCGGATCGGCGTCAGGGGCTCCGGAGACCAGAAAGCTCTCGATGTTGCGCGCCAGGCGTTCCGTGTAGTTCGGGTTGAGTTGCCAAAGCTCGCTGAGTTCGGGGCTGAACGATACTTCGGCATCGCAGGCGCGCCAGGTTTGCTGACGGTCCCAGTGCTGGGCCGAACCCTGGATGTAAAGGCTGTGCTCGGTGTTCAGGTCGAGATTCCAGCGCAGCGAGCCGGCGTAGTCCTTGGCGCTGACGTCGGAATTGTCCCCAGCGCGGGTAATCCCTGAAAACACCGGGCGGTAGGTATAGGGGCGTTGGTTGGTGCCGTCCTTGGCATTCACCTGCCATTCGATACTTTGCCGTTCGTCGAGCGCTTGACTAACGGCAAGGTTGAAGCGCTTCAAACGTCGACCGTCATGGTAGTCGCCGCCCCAACGGTCGTTATCAAAGCCATCGTCTTGCTGGCCAGACAGCGACAGGCGTAAATCGCCGTCCTCCCAACCCACGCCCTGGCTGGCATAAAAGTCGTCGATGCCACGCTGGCCGCGGGTGACTTTCAGGCGCGTACCGTGGCTGTCGGCCGGATTGCGCGTGATGATGTTGACCACCGCCATCAGCGCATTGGCGCCATAGCTGACGGTGTTCGGGCCGCGGAAAACCTCGATACGCTCGATGTCCTCCATGGCCACCGGAATATCGCTCCAGTCCACCGTGGCCAGTCCCGCGCGGTACACCGAGCGACCGTCGATCAACACTTGCAGGCGCCGTGCTTCGGTGGCGCTGGTGCCGTGGTAATTCACCGTGGCCTGATTACCGCTGATATTGCCGACCATCATGCCGGGTACCAGGCGTAGCACTTCACTGATGTCGCGCGCGCCGCTGGCATTGATCAGCGCGGTGTCGAGCACCGTCATGCTCCCCGGCACGGCAGCCGGCGATTGTTTCAGGCGCGTGGCCGTGAGTACTTGCGGCAACGGTTCGCTGTCGAGAAACAAGTCGTCGGCCATCGCCGGCGAGCTGAATACCAGCGCCAGGACCAACGGCGAATGGGGTGAAGTCGAACCCAGGGACACAGCACATCCTTGTTAACCATCGATGGCGCGCATGTTAACCGAGCCCGTTGACTTTTCCAGTCACGATGTAAGCATTTTCCTAGGTATTACCGGACTTCTTCCTACCCATGTCGGTAATTGACGCGGGGACTGGCCGACACGGGGGCGCTCCGTATAATGCCGACATTGCCACTGGTATGGATTAACGGATTACATATGACTCAACAGCGCCCGATCGCGGTTTTGGGAGGCGGAAGTTTTGGTACCGCCGTGGCTAACTTGCTGGCCGAAAATGGTCATCAAGTCCTGCAATGGATGCGTGACCCTGAACAGGCCGAGGCCATCCGGGTCAATCGCGAGAACCCGCGTTACCTCAAAGGCATCAAGATCCTGCCCGGTGTCACGCCGGTCACTGACCTGCTGGCCACCCTGGATGCGTGCGACCTGAGTTTTGTCGCGCTGCCCTCCAGCGCGTTGCGCTCGGTGCTGGCCCCGCATGCTGATCGACTCAGCGGCAAAATGCTGGTGAGCCTGACCAAGGGCATCGAAGCCCACACCTTCAAGCTGATGAGCCAGATTCTCGAAGAGATCGCGCCACAGGCACGCATCGGTGTGTTGTCCGGGCCGAACCTGGCCCGTGAAATCGCCGAACATGCATTGACCGCCACGGTGGTCGCGAGCGAAGACGAGGCGCTCTGCCAGCATGTCCAGGACGTGCTGCACGGCCGCACCTTTCGCGTGTATGCCAGCGCCGACCGGTTTGGCGTCGAACTGGGCGGTGCGTTGAAAAACGTCTACGCGATCATTGCCGGCATGGCGGTGGCGATGGGCATGGGCGAAAACACCAAGAGCATGCTGATTACCCGGGCGCTGGCGGAAATGACCCGCTTCGCGGTGAATCAGGGTGCCAACCCGATGACATTCCTTGGCCTTGCGGGCGTGGGTGACCTGATCGTGACCTGCTCGTCGCCAAAAAGCCGTAACTATCAGGTCGGGTTCGCCCTCGGCCAGGGCTTGAGCCTCGAAGAGGCAGTCAATCGCCTGGGCGAAGTTGCCGAAGGCGTGAACACGCTCAAGGTGCTCAAGGCCAAGTCCCAGGAAGTTGGCGTGTACATGCCGTTGGTCGCCGGGTTGCACGCGATCCTGTTCGAAGGGCGCACGCTTGAGCAGGTGATCGAACTGTTGATGCGGGGCGAGCCGAAGACCGATGTCGACTTTATTTCCACCAGCGGCTTCAACTGAACCCCCACTTCACAGGAACGGAGCGAGAAATGAGTGATCCAAAAGTAGAAGCCAAATACGAGTCCATCCTGCTTCGAGTGCTGTGGATGGTGGTGTTCCTGCTGGTGTGGCAGGTGGCGCAGTTCATGCTTGGCGCCGTGGTGCTGGTGCAATTGATCTATCGTTTGATCTATGGCGCCCCGAGCGCCAGCCTGATGAACTTCGGCGACAGCCTGAGCCAGTTCCTGGCCCAGATCGGTCGTTTCGGCAGTTTCCACAGCGACCAGAAACCTTGGCCGTTCGCCGATTGGCCGACGCCGCGTACGCCGGAAGGTGAAGCGCCGCACGTCGTGGCGCCTGCGCCACATCCGGCCCGAGATGAGGAACCCAAGCTATGAAACTCTGGGTATTGCGTCATGGTGAAGCCGAGCCACACGGCTCCAAAACCCACGATTCGGAGCGGGAGCTGACTGCCAATGGTCGTGAAGAAGTGCTGCGCGCCGCCGCCAACCTGGTTGGCCAGCCGCTGACAGCGATCTATGCCAGCCCCTACACGCGAGCGCAGCAGACCGCCCAGCTGGTTCGGGATGCCTTGGGTTTCGGACCGGAAATACGCACCGTCGAGTGGCTGACTCCGGATTATGATCCCGACAGGGTCACTGACCAGCTGAAGTCGGTCACCAATGCACTGCTGGTTTCTCATAACCCACTCGTGGGAAACCTGCTCAGCTACCTGCAACATGGTGCGGGTCATCCGCCAGAGAAGGTCAGCACCGCCGGCCTGGCCGAGCTGGAAAACTCTGAATTGCTGATTGGCGCGATGAAGCTCAACAGCATCAAGCACCCTTAAAGGCAAAAGACCACAGCCAGCGGCGGCGCCTAAAAGGGCTTTCAGCGTTCCCCCGTAGGAGCTGCCGCAGGCTGCGATCTTCTGATCTTGAAAAATAGCCAACCAAGCATTTGCTTGGTTGGCTACGCTTGCTCCAGACCAAGAAACAAAGGAGCGAGTCCCATGCCTGCTGCTTCCCGTTTGCCCCTGGACGTTTTCTACGAGCGCGAGGCCCGTCATCCTCGCCAGCGCTTTCTCGTCCAGCCTGTGGGCGGTGGCCGTGTCGAGACCTTG
The DNA here is from genome assembly GCF_000408945.1 of Pseudomonas sp. G5(2012). Lineage (NCBI taxonomy): Bacteria > Pseudomonadati > Pseudomonadota > Gammaproteobacteria > Pseudomonadales > Pseudomonadaceae > Pseudomonas > Pseudomonas sp. G5(2012). The sequence continues at coordinate 23,733 of NZ_APIO01000089.1, read as the reverse complement.
AGCTGGGAGGACGTCGGTCATCAGGCACGCTGTGCGGCCCATTGGCTGCGATCCCGGGAACTGCCCCAGGGCAGTCATATTGCCCTGATCTCGAAAAACTGCGCGCACTGGATCATTGCCGACCTGGCGATCTGGATGGCCGGGCATGTCTCGGTGCCGTTGTACCCCAACCTCACCGCCGAATCGGTGGCACAGGTGCTCGAACACTCCGAAGCGGCGCTGGTATTCATCGGTAAACTCGATGACTGGCCTGGCATGTCCCATGGGGTGAATCCCGAGCTGCCGACCATCAGCCTGCCGTTACATCCAACCGGCACTTTCGATTTCAGCTGGGACGACTTGCAACGCAGCTCGCCGATCCAGGACGATCCCAAGCCCGCCGCCGATCAACTGGCAACCATCATCTACACGTCCGGCACCACCGGCATGCCCAAGGGCGTGATGCACAGCTTCGCCAACCTGGGATTCGCCACCACGCGCGGCACGCAGTTGTTCGGTCTCAATGAGTCGGATCGACTGCTGTCGTATTTGCCGTTGTGTCACGTCGCCGAACGGATGTTCGTCGAACTGGCATCGATTTACACCGGGCAAACCGTGTTCTTTGCCGAAAGCCTTGACACCTTCCTGACGGACTTGCGCCGTGCCCGGCCAACGGCGCTGTTTGGCGTGCCGCGCATCTGGACCAAGTTCCAGATGGGGGTGTACAGCAAGATCCCGGCAAAGCGCCTGGATTTCCTCCTCGGCCTGCCGATTATCGGCAAGCGGGTCGGGCACAAAGTCCTCGCCGGGTTGGGGCTCGATGCCTTGCGCGTGGCCTTGTCCGGTGCGGCGCCGGTGCCCCTGAGTCTGTTGCTGTGGTATCGCAAGCTCGGACTGGACGTGCTGGAGGTCTACGGCATGACGGAAAGTTGCGGTTACTCGCACATTTGCCTGCCGGGGCAGAACAAACCAGGCTGGATTGGCATGCCGTGCCCGGAGGTCGAGGTGCGCATCGACGAATCGGGCGAGGTCATGGTACGTAGCGGCGCGATCATGCTGGGGTATTTCAAGGAGCCGCAGAAAACCGCCGACACCATCACCGAGGACGGCTTTCTGCGCACCGGCGACAAGGGCGAGGAAGATGCCGAAGGCAACTTGCGCCTGACCGGGCGCCTGAAGGAAATTTTCAAGACCAGCAAAGGCAAGTACGTAGCGCCGGCGCCGATCGAAAATCGCCTGGCGGTGCATTCGCGCATCGAGCAGGTGTGCGTGGTCGGTGATGGCTTGAATGCGCCACTGGGCCTGTGCGTGCTTTCGGCCGTCGGGCAGCAGGAGACACGGGCCGGGTTGCATTCAAGCCTGGAAAAGCTGCTGGAAGAGGTCAACAGCGTCCTCGACAAGCACGAACGCTTGCGGCGGTTGGTGGTGGTCAAGGACAACTGGGCGGTGGAAAACGGTTTTCTCACGCCGACCCTGAAGATCAAGCGCAACGTCATCGAAGCCACTTACGGCGCTCGCTTTGAAGAATGGAGCGAGCACACCGAAGCGGTGCTGTGGCAGGATTGAGCCACGATAAAACCAACAAGGAAAACCTGCTATGAGTCTGTGGCGTACCGTTCCCAACATCGAACAACTGAACGCAATTCAGAAAAACACCATTGGCGAACTGTTGGACATCCGTTTCGAAGCCTTCGATGAAGAGTCCTTGACCGCGAGCATGGTCATTGACCATCGCACCCACCAGCCTTATGGCTTGCTGCATGGCGGCGCTTCGGTGGTGCTGGCTGAATCAGTCGGCTCCATGGCCAGCTACCTGTGCATCGATGCCAGCAAGTTTTACTGCGTGGGGCTGGAAATCAACGCCAACCACCTGCGCGGCTTGCGCAGCGGCCGAGTGACGGCGGTCGCCAAACCCATTCACATCGGGCGTACGACCCATGTCTGGGATATCCGCTTGACCAGTGACGAAGGCAAGGCCAGTTGTGTGTCGCGGCTGACCATGGCCGTGGTGCCGCTGGGTGATAATCCGCCAGCACGTTGATCTCCCCGTTCCTTTATTTGCATGGCCGGACTGTCATCATTCCTGTCAGTTACGGTCATTGCTCAAGAACGCGGTCTTGCGGACAATCGGGTTTGTTTTCGCTGATGGATCGACCGGTATGTCGCAACAGATATTTTTCGCCCACGCCAATGGTTTTCCTTCGGGAACCTACGGCAAGTTGTTTGCGGCGCTGGCACCCGAATTTCGGGTGACGCATCTGGAGCAACACGCCCACGACCCGCGTTTCCCGGCGGACGACAACTGGTACAACCTGGTGGATGAACTCATCCACCATCTGCAGCAGCAGTCACAGCCGGTGTGGGGCGTCGGTCATTCCTTCGGTGGCGTACTGCATCTGCACGCGGCGTTGCGTTGCCCCCAGTTGTATCGCGGTGTGGTGATGCTCGATTCGCCGGTGCTGACGCGCACCGATCAATGGGTCATTCGCGCAGCCAAGCGCTTGGGTTTCATCGACCGCCTGACCCCGGCCGGCCGCACCCTGGGGCGTCGTGAAGAATTCGCCGATCTCGAGAGCGCCCGCCGTTATTTCGCCGGCAAGAGCCTGTTTCGCAGCTTCGATCCAGAGTGTTTCGATGCCTACCTGCACTATGGTTTGCATCAGGACGGCGACAGGTTGCGCTTGCGTTTCGACCCAGCCACGGAAATCAGCATCTACCGGGGCGTACCACACACCAGCCCCGGCCGCCTGCGGCAGTTGCAAGTGCCGCTGGCGGTCGTTCGCGGGCACGAGAGCCGGGTGGTGATGCGTCATCACACCAGTTCAGTCGGGCGCATGCCAAATGGCGAGGCGCTGAGCATGCCTGGCGGGCACATGTTTCCTCTGGAACGTCCGCAGGAGACGGCCGTACTGCTGAAAAACCTGTTCGAACGCTGGACCTCTCGCCAGCAACGGGATTGCGCATGAGCCAGGTCGTCGAAGAAGTGCGCCTGAGCCTGCCGCATATCGAGTTGGCGGCGCATTTGTTTGGCCCCGAAGACGGTTTGCCGGTCATTGCCCTGCATGGCTGGCTGGACAACGCCAATAGCTTCGCCCGCCTGGCACCCAAGCTCAAAGGCTTGCGCGTGATCGCCCTGGACATGGCCGGTCACGGGCACTCAGGACACCGCCCACCTGGCGCCGGTTACGCCATGTGGGACTATGCCCACGATGTGTTGCAAGTTGCAGAGCAGCTTGGATTGAAGCGGTTTGCTTTGCTGGGGCATTCGATGGGTGCCATCGCCTCGCTGATCATTGCCGGTTCGTTTCCGCAGCGAGTCACTCACCTGGCTTTGATTGACGGTGTCATCCCTCCCACGGACAAAGGCGAAAACGCTGCCGAACGCATGGGCATGGCCCTGCAGGCGCAACTGGATCTGCGGGAAAAACGCAAACCGGTCTACAGCACCCAAGACCGCGCCATCGAAGCACGCATGAAAGGCCTGGTGGCGGTCAGTCGCGAAGCCGCCGAACTGCTGGCCCAGCGTGGCTTGATGCCGGTGCCGGGCGGTTACACCTGGCGCACCGACAATCGCCTCACGCTGCCATCGCCGCTGCGCCTTACCACCGAGCAGGCCATGGCCTTCGTCCAGCGGGTCGCCTGTCCGGCGAAACTGGTGGTCGCCGCTGACGGCATGCTCGCCAAACATCCGGAGTTGCTGGAGCGTCTACCCTTTAGCCTAGAACAGCTGCCAGGCGGCCATCATTTGCACTTGAATGATGAACCCGGTGCCGACCTTGTCGCAGACTGTTTCAATCGGTTCTTCGCCATTCCTTGACTTGCGCCGGGCAACTGTCGAGGCTGGGTGGGTTGAAAAGGGAGACAACCATGATAGACCTCTACACCGCTGCGCCCCCGAATGGCCACAAGGGCATGCTGATCCGATGAGTCTATCCATGCGCTCATTCAGTTTGCTGATGCTCAGTTGTTTCAGTCCACTCTCATTAGCCGTCGATCTGCCCGGCAGTCAGGACTTGCCGATCGTGCCGCGCATGACCGATGCGCAGATCGTCGACTATCGCCCCACGGCCGAGCTTGAACGGATCTACCCGCTCGGCTCGATCCGCAAGATCAGCGGTCAGTTGCGCTTTGACGGGCAGGTCAGTGCTCGTGGGCATGTCACCTCAGTGACCTATGAATTGCCGGCGGAACATTCCTCGACCGAGGCCTTCACCGCTACGCGCGAAGCGCTTCAACAGCAGGACGCCCAATTGCTGTTCTGGTGCCAGGCGCGAGATTGTGGCGAAAGCAGCCTATGGGCCAACGAAGTGTTCGGCAACGCCAAGCTCTATGGCGCCGATAGTGAGCAGGCTTACCTGCTGTTACGCCTGGCCGCACCGAAGGACAATACGCTGGTGGCGCTCTACAGCATCACCCGTGGTAATCGCAAAGCCTATCTGCACGTCGAACAATTCGACGCCGTCGCCCCGCTGGGGGATTTGCTGCCGACGTCCGCAACCTTGCTGCGCGAGCTCAAGAGTACCGGTGAACTCGACTTCCCCAAGTTGACGCAAACACCCGATGACAAATGGCTGCGCCTGATCTCCCGGGGCCTGAACCTGGACACCACCTTGCGGGTCAGTGTGTCCGGGCCCAACGCTGAAGCCTGGCGTCAATCGTTGATCGAGCAGGGCGTACGTGCGGCGCGGATGGAAACCGGTGGTGTCGACGGTCCTGGATTGCATATCAAACTGCTGCGATAAGCGTCATCCGGCGAACACGCGTGGCGTGTTCGCCTACTCTTTTTGCTGAATGATTTTTTCGAGACTGTGATGATCAATAACGATCGGCTGTTGGTGCAGATCCTGCTCCTGGTGCTGTTTGGCGCGAGCTTATGGGTGATGGCGCCGTTCTGGTCGGCCCTGTTCTGGGGCGCGGTGCTGGCGTTCGCCAGTTGGCCGCTGATGCGCCTGCTGACCCGCTGGCTCAATGGCCGCGAATCCCTGGCGGCGGCCCTGCTGACCGTGGGCTGGATGGTGCTGGTGGCGGCGCCGCTGGTGTGGCTGGGGTTCAACTTGGCGGATCATGTGCGCGACGCCACGGCGTTCATCAAGGATGTGCAGGTCGACGGCCTGCCTGAAGCGCCGACCTGGCTGGGCAGCATTCCCCTGGTGGGCGAGCGGCTGGTGGTCATCTGGAACAGTATCGATCAGCAGGGCGCGGCGATGATGGTGTCGCTCAAGCCTTATCTGGGCCAGGTCGGCAACTGGTTGCTGGCGCGTAGCGCGCAGATTGGCGGCGGCATCCTCGAGCTGACCCTGAGCATTGTCTTCGTGTTCTTTTTCTATCGCGACGGACCACGGTTGGCGGCCTTTGTTCATGGTTTGCTGGAGCGGCTGATTGGCCACCGTGCCGGGTACTACATCGAACTGGTGGCGGGCACCGTGCAACGGGTGGTAAACGGCGTGATCGGCACCGCCGCGGCCCAGGCGGTCCTGGCGTTGATCGGCTTCCTGATTGCCGGCGTCCCTGGGGCACTTGTGCTCGGTATCGTGACCTTCCTGCTCAGCCTGATTCCCATGGGGCCGCCGCTGGTATGGATTCCAGCCACTGCCTGGCTGGCCTGGAAGGGTGAGTACGGGATGGCGGTGTTCCTTGGCGTCTGGGGCATGTTCATCATCAGCGGCGTGGACAACGTGCTCAAGCCTTACTTGATCAGCCGGGGTGGGAATTTGCCGCTGGTGATTGTGTTGCTAGGGGTGTTTGGTGGTTTGATTGCATTCGGATTCATTGGCCTGTTTATCGGGCCGACATTGCTGGCCGTGGCTTACAGCCTGTTGACCGACTGGAGCAAAAGCCAGTCGCGGATTGATGACCGTCGCTGAATTCAATCCTTGCGCTGCACTCAGGTCCTGGGCAGGCGGATGATCGCCGTCAGCCCACCACCGGGGGTTTCTTCCAGGCTGAGCTGCCCGCCCAGGCGTTGCGCCGCCTCGCGAGCAATGGTCATGCCCAGGCCGACGCCGCCGGAGTTGCGATTGCGTGAGCCTTCCAATCGGAAGAACGGTTCGAATACGGCCTCACGTTTATCCGCCGCGATCCCTGGACCATGGTCGATGACCCTGATCACCAGGTGTTGGCGATTATCTTCGAGCGTGATCAACGCATTCCCGGCATAACGCAAGGCGTTGTCCAGCAGGTTGTTGATACAGGAGCGCAGTGCCATCGGCTGGACTTGCAGCGGCGCGCAATGACCGCTGGCCTGGACGTTTGCCCCCTGGTCCTGGGCGTTTTCGCTCAGGGACTCGACCAGCGCCTGCACATCCATCCACTGTGACGCCTCGCTGGTGCGCTGTTCGTGCAGGTAGCCGAGCGTCGCATCGAGCATGCTGATCATGTCGTCCAGATCCTGGCGCATCTGTCCTTGCAGCTTGTCGTCGTCAATTTGTTCCAGGCGCAGTTTGAGACGCGACAGGGGCGTGCGCAGGTCGTGGGATACCGCGCCGAGCATGCGCGAGCGCTGCTTGACCTGCTCGATGATGCGTTGCTGCATTTTGTTGAACGTGTGCGCCGCTTGTCGCGCTTCCCGTGGGCCGGATTCCTCCAGTGGCGCACTGTCGAGGTTTTCACTCAGGCGCTCGGCCGCGTCGCTAAGGCGTTGAATCGGCCGGCTGAGTAATTTGGCGCCGTACCAGGCTGCAATGATCAGCGAGATCAGCTGAAACGTCAGCGGTACCAGTGGTCCGCCAAACCATGGCCTGGCAGGGCGGGGGGCCAGGCGCGGGTCCATCGGTGGGCGTTGACCGTCCATGTCTTCGGGAAACGCCGGCGGGGGAGGGGGAGGCGGCGGGCCGTAGTAGTGAAACCATGCAAATGCCAGCAGGTGTGCCAGGACAATCGCGATCAGCAGTACTCCAAACAGGCGGCCGAACAACGTATCGAAGCGCGCCCGCATCAACCGATATCCCGGGCGTCAAACAGGTAACCCTCACCACGCACGGTTTTGATCAGTTGCGGGGCCTTGGGATCGTCACCGAGTTTCTGCCGCAGGCGCGACACCAGCAGGTCAATGCTGCGATCGAAGGCTTCGATCGAACGGCCACGAGCGGCATCCAGCAGTTGCTCGCGGCTGAGGACCCGGCGCGGACGTTCAATAAACACCCACAACAGGCGAAATTCGGCATTGGACAGCGGCACCACCAGGCCATCGGCTGCAACCAATTGGCGCAGCACGCTGTTCAGACGCCAATTGTCGAAACGGATGTTCGCCCGTTGTTCGCTGCGGTCGTCCCGCACCCGGCGCAGAATGGTCTGGATGCGTGCGACCAGTTCGCGGGGTTCGAACGGCTTGGCCATGTAGTCGTCGGCGCCGAGCTCGAGACCGATGATCCGGTCGGTGGGTTCGCAACGGGCCGTGAGCATCAGGATCGGAATATCCGATTCGCCGCGCAACCAGCGGCACAGCGACAGGCCGTCTTCGCCGGGCAGCATCAAGTCGAGCACCACCACGTCGAAATGCTCCGCCTGCATCGCCAGGCGCATGGCGGCGCCATCAGTGACCCCGCTGGCATGGATGTTGAAACGCGCCAGGTAGTCGATCATCAGCTCGCGGATCGGCACATCATCGTCGACGATCAGGGCGCGAATGCTCCAGCGTTTTTCATCGCCGGGCGCTTTTTGATCGTCGTTCACGGGGGCTGGAGTGTTGTGCATGCGTGGGTTCATCTGCCAGGTAGGCTGCCAACCACAAAGATAGGCTGCGAGGTTGTGGTTCCAGCATAGGCGTCCTGCCCGGAGGCGGGAAGTGCTGAGCCAAGGACGTATTGCGGTTGCCGAGGGTAGCGGACAAGGATGTTGGGGGCGTGTCGTGACTGTACCGAACTCGACACAATTGCCGCAGAGGCTAGTCTTGGCGGAGCGATCTCGACGATTTACCGATCATCGGGTCCCGCAGGGCCATTGGTTCCGCTACAATGCGCGCCGATTTCGACTTGCCTGAGAGCCCACTCATGTCCGCCTGCCAGACTCCTATCATCGTCGCCCTGGATTTCCCTACCCGTGACGCCGCACTGAAGCTGGCCGATCAATTGGACCCGAAACTGTGCCGGGTCAAAGTCGGTAAAGAACTGTTCACCAGCTGTGCTTCGGAAATCGTCGGCACCCTGCGTGACAAGGGTTTCGAAGTGTTCCTGGACCTCAAGTTCCACGACATCCCCAACACCACGGCCATGGCCGTCAAGGCCGCGGCGGAAATGGGCGTGTGGATGGTCAACGTTCACTGCTCCGGTGGCCTGCGCATGATGGCGGCTTGTCGCGAAGTGCTGGACCAGCGCACCGGGCCAAAACCGCTGCTGATCGGTGTGACAGTGTTGACCAGCATGGAGCGTGAGGATCTGGCGGGTATCGGCCTGGACATCGAGCCGCAAGAGCAGGTTCTGCGCTTGGCCGCCCTGGCGGAAAAAGCCGGTATGGATGGCCTGGTGTGTTCGGCCCTGGAAGCCCAGGCGCTGAAATCGGCGCACCCGTCGCTGCAATTGGTGACCCCTGGGATTCGCCCGGCGGGCAGCGCCCAGGACGATCAACGCCGTATCCTGACTCCGCGCCAGGCGCTGGATGCCGGTTCCGATTACCTGGTGATCGGCCGCCCGATCAGCCAGGCCGCAGATCCGGCCAAGGCTTTGGCCGACGTGGTGGCCGAACTGGCGTAAAAGATCGCAGGCTGCGCCAGCTCCTACAGGGGGCCGCATTTCCCTGTAGGAGCTGTGTAGGAGCTGTCGAGTGAAACGAGGCTGCGATCTTTTAATCGACCACTTTTAAACCTTTAGAACCAACTTGCCGAAATTCTCCCCGCTGAACAACTTCATCAGCGTCTCCGGGAAGGTCTCCAGGCCTTCGACGATATCTTCCTTGCTCTTGAGCTGCCCCTTGGCGATCCAGCCAGCCATTTCCTGTCCGGCGGCGGCGAACTGCGCGGCGTAGTCCATCACCACAAAACCTTCCATGCGTGCGCGGTTGACCAGCAGTGACAGATAGTTGGCCGGGCCCTTGACCGCTTCCTTGTTGTTGTACTGGCTGATGGCGCCACAGATCACCACCCTTGCCTTGAAGTTCAAGCGGCTCAATACCGCGTCGAGGATATCGCCGCCCACGTTGTCGAAAAACACGTCCACGCCTTTGGGGCACTCGCGCTTGAGGCCGGCCACGACATCTTCGTTCTTGTAGTCGATGGCGCCGTCAAAACCCAGCTCGTCGATGAGGAACTTGCACTTGTCCGCGCCGCCGGCGATACCGACTACCCGACAGCCCTTGATCTTGGCAATCTGCCCGGCAATGCTGCCCACCGCACCGGCAGCGCCCGACAGTACGACGGTATCGCCGGCCTTGGGCGCACCCACGTCAAGCAGCGCGAAGTAAGCGGTCATACCGGTCATGCCCAGTGCGGATAAATAGCGCGGTAGCGGCGCCAGTTGCGGATCGACCTTATAGAACCCACGCGGCTCACCCAGGAAATAATCCTGTACGCCGAGGGCGCCGTTGACGTAGTCGCCCACCGCGAAGCCAGGGTTGTTTGAAGCGATGACTTTGCCCACGCCCAACGCGCGCATCACTTCGCCAAGACCGACCGGCGGGATGTAGGACTTGCCTTCGTTCATCCAGCCGCGCATGGCCGGGTCCAGGGACAGGTATTCGTTCTTGACCAGGATCTGGCCTGCAGCCGGTTCGCCGACCGGTACTTCCTGATAAGTAAATGTTTCCCGGGTCGCGGCACCCACTGGGCGTTTGGCGAGCAGAAATTGGCGATTGGTCTGGGACGTCATGGCAGGCACTCAGGATGAATGAAACCTTGTTGATAGACCCTCGAGGTCGATGCCGCAAGTTCGGCTGATCCGGCGAATACAGTCTTATCCAGTACAGTGATAGTTGGTACGGTAGTTCCATCACTGCCACTCATGGTGGCTCAACCGGCCGTTTGATAGTGCTGCCGGGCCTTGGGGGCTGTGGCTATGCTGGGAACTCGCGATCCCCCGCAAACTACTCTTCGAGGACAGCACAATGAGCATGACGTTTTCCGGCCAGGTGGCAGTGGTGACAGGCGCGGCAGCCGGCATCGGCCGGGCCACTGCCCAGGCGTTTGCCGCCGCAGGCTTGAAGGTGGTGGTGGCCGACATGGACACGGCGGGCGGCGAGGGCACGGTCGCGCTGATCCGTACGGCTGGCGGTGAAGCGACCTTCGTAAGGTGCAACGTGACAGTGGAAAGCGATGTAAAGAACCTGATGGATGAAGTGGTCAATACTTACGGCCGTCTCGACTATGCGTTCAACAATGCCGGTATCGAGATCGAAAAAGGCAAGCTGGCCGAAGGTACGGTCGAGGAGTTTGACGCGATCATGGGCGTCAACGTCAAGGGCGTCTGGTTGTGTATGAAATACCAATTGCCTTTGTTGCTGGCCCAGGGCGGCGGTGCAATCGTCAATACCGCGTCAGTGGCAGGTCTCGGGGCTGCGCCGAAGATGAGCATCTACGCGGCGTCCAAGCACGCTGTCATCGGCCTGACCAAATCGGCCGCGATTGAATACGCCAAGAAAAAAATCCGCGTCAATGCCGTGTGCCCGGCGGTGATCGACACCGACATGTTCCGCCGTGCTTATGAGGCAGACCCGAAGAAGGGCGAGTTCGCCAATGCGATGCACCCGGTCGGCCGCATCGGCAAGGTCGAGGAAATCGCCAGCGCGGTGCTGTACCTGTGCAGCGATGGCGCGGCCTTTACCACGGGGCACTCATTGGCCGTGGACGGCGGAGTTACCGCGTTTTGATAGCGGATCGACCTCCAGCGTTCTGAAAACGACGCGGGCGTAGCTTTTTGCCATTATTCAGGCGCCAGAGTCTTGTGTTGATACGGGGCCGTTGCGACTCTGCTGTTACTGATAATGGCGGGGGACTGAGTGCAATGAATTCGGCCGTGCAAGGACGTTTTGCCAACCTCGGTATGGCAAAAAAACTGGGTGTAGGGTTTGCGCTGGTGTTGCTGCTGACGGCCTTGGTGGCGGCGATCGGTGTATGGTCGCTGCAAACCATCAGTCAGCGCTTCGACGGGCTCAAGCAGATGTCTTCGCTCAATAGCGGTTTGCTCAAGGTGCGACTGCTGGAGCAGGAATATGCCTTGCATGGCAGCCCGAAAACCGTCGATGCCCTGCACGCAGGCGTTGACGGCCTGATCGCCCTGGCAAACCAGCTCAAGTCAGCATCGGCGGCCAATGTACCGGTCATGAATGATGTCGAGCAGTCCCTGGGGGCTTACCGCAAGGCGTTTGACGAGTTTGTCTCGCTCAGCCAGGCCAAGGACCTGGCGCTGGAAATGGCCAGTTGGTCGGTGTCCAGCGTGGCCAACAATCTCGACGTCCTGCAAGCCGGGCTCGCCGATGACGGCGCTTACACGCTGAAGGAAACCGAAGGCAAGGACGGGGCCGCGTTCATCGAGCAAGCCAGTCAGGTCAGCCAGGTTTCTCGGTTGATGTTGCAAGCCATGAACGAAGCACACGTGCGTCTGGCCCAGAGCCGCAAGGGCGACGACAGCGCCGGGCAGGGCAAGATCGAGCAGGCCAGCCAGGCGCTGGCCCAGGCCGAGCAACTCAAGACCACGGTCAAGGATGAGGGTTACCAGACGGTCCTCAATGAAGTCACCGGCCATATCGCCAGTTTCAGCGACAAGCTCGCTGAGTACACCGGCCTGCTGGAGCAGGAAAAAACCGTCTACCAACAATTGCACCAACGCGCTGCCCAGGTGGTGGAGCGGGTGGATCAGGCCTATGTCGCCGAAGACCAGTCGATGCAGGCGCAACTGAAAAACAACTCGCTACTGATACTCGGCTCTTCGGTGCTGGCCTTGCTGGTTGGCTTGATTGCAGCGTGGGTGATTACCCGCTTGATCGTGGCGCCGCTGCGCACTGTGATTCGTGTGGCGCAGCAGATCGCTGCAGGGGACCTGAGTGCGAAGGTCGAGGTGACCCGTCGTGACGAGATCGGTCAGTTGATGGAGGCCATGCAGCAGATGGGCGCAGGGCTGAGCCAGATCGTCAGCGGTTTGCAGGCGGGCATCGAGCAGTTGGCCACTTCAGCGCAATCCTTGTCTGCCGTGACTGAGCAGACCAACCTCGAAGTCAGCAGCCAGAAGGAAGAAACCGAGCAGGTTGCCACGGCCATGAACCAGATGACCGCCACCGTGCACGACGTTGCGCGTAACGCCGAAGAGGCCGCGCTGGCGGCGCAAACAGCGGATGGCAAGGTTGAAAGCGGGCAGCAGGTGGTGCGCCAGAGTATGGTGCGGATCGAGCAACTGGCGGATTCCGCGACTTCGGCCAGTTCAAGTATCGAAAGCCTGAGCGCGGAAATCCAGAACATCGGCACGGTGCTCGGCGTTATCAAGAGCGTGGCGGAGCAGACCAACCTGTTGGCCCTGAATGCGGCCATCGAAGCAGCCCGGGCGGGCGAGCAGGGCAGGGGGTTTGCGGTGGTGGCCGATGAAGTGCGGGCCCTGGCCAAGCGCACCCAGCAATCGACCGAAGAGATCGAGCGACTGGTCAGCGCCTTGCGCGCGGCGGCGCAGGCCTCGGTGCAGCAGATACAAAGCAGCGGTGAGTTGGTGAAACTCGCCGTCAGCGATGCACTGCAGACTGAAAGTGCGCTGGGGAGTATCGCGGCGGCCGTGTCCTTGATCCAGCAGATGAACCAGCAGATCGCCGCTGCTGCCGAAGAGCAGAGCTCGGTGGCCGAGGAAATCAATCGCAGCGTCACGAGTATTCGTGCGAGTGCGGATCAGTCTTCGCTGGCGATGCAGGGCAATGCGGCGTCGAGTATCGAGCTGGCGCAGTTGGGGGTTGAGCTAAAGGGAATGGTGGGGCATTTCAGGCTTTAATGCTGGCCTGACAGCCGCTAAAAAATCGCAGCCTGCGGCAGCTCCTACTGGATCACGTTTCATGTAGGAGCTGCCGCAGGCTGCGATCTTTTGATCTTCGTGTGTATTACTGCTTTTTTACGTTCGTTCTGTGATCAGTCGTAGATCACTTTCTTCTTCCAGTCCGCATCCGCCTCGACGTCCTTCAGGCCTTCGGTCAATTGGTTGACGTCACCCTCTACCGGAGCGATACGGTCCATGACCTGATCGTTGGCGCGGGCCAGGAGTTTTTCCAGGTATTCCAGTTGTTCGGCGTAGACCTGGGGTTCCTGTTGTTTGCGCAGGTACTGCACGCCGCGTTCGAACGCCAGTCGCGCTTGGCCGGGCTGGTTCTGCTGCAGGGCATGCTGGCCGAGGTTGTTGAAAAACTCGATGTGAAGCAGCACAAGGATATGGCGCACTTGACGAATCCATCCCTTGGCTTCATTGGGTGGCAAAAAACCATCCTGGGCAGCGCGGGTGATTTGGCCGTGCAGGGCTTCGAGCAGGAAACGCACGTCCTTGGCCTTGGCTTCGGTCTGGATCGGTGCCGGTGGGTTGTTGACTGGAATTGATTCGCCCTGGCCAACCAGAGCCTCAAGTTCAGTAATCCGGGCCTTGAGGTTGGCGCTGGTCTTTTCCAGATTCAGCAGGCGTTGGCAAACATTCAGTTCCAGGCGCGTCAGCAACAGTTTAAGCGCTGGCGTCATCAACTGGCCGGGAAACGTCTCGGTGATCTCCCCACAGCGACGCAGGCGATCATTGAGTTCAACCTTGGTGCGGGCCCTCTCCAGCTTATTGTTTTCCACCACATGGTTGATGTAGCCAATGGCGATCAAGAGTGCGATCCCGGCTACGACGAGCAGGGTGATCATGAGTGGTGTCACCGGTAAGACCTCTTTATAGGGTTTGCGTGCGAGTGAAGTGGCCTGGCCTTCAGGCGCCGGCTCGGCGTGGCTGAAGGTTTATCGGCCGCGATCCGCGTATATAAATGCTGGCACTCTGAAGCATATTGCCATCACTCATGGCGTCGACTATAACGTCTTGGCGAGTGTCAGAATATAGGCGCCAGACCCCAGGCGACAGAAAAGCCGGGAGGGGTCGCAAAGCAGCGCGAAGTCATTGATTTAAATAAATTTATAACAGGGGGTTGACGACCTCTCAATCCATCCATAGAATGCGCGCCACTTGCAGCGTAAAGCGAACAGCGAAACGAAGCAGGGAGTGAATGTTGTAGTGTGTCCCCTTCGTCTAGTGGCCTAGGACACCGCCCTTTCACGGCGGTAACAGGGGTTCGAGTCCCCTAGGGGACGCCAATGCGGGAATAGCTCAGTTGGTAGAGCACGACCTTGCCAAGGTCGGGGTCGCGAGTTCGAGTCTCGTTTCCCGCTCCATTTTTAAACAGTATTGCCTTCGGGCGGTACTGAGTGAAACCAGAACCAAGTCTTCGGATGCGGATCTGGGCACCGAAACACACACCATGTGTTCCGGGCAGCGTGTCCCCTTCGTCTAGTGGCCTAGGACACCGCCCTTTCACGGCGGTAACAGGGGTTCGAGTCCCCTAGGGGACGCCATTTGCGGGAATAGCTCAGTTGGTAGAGCACGACCTTGCCAAGGTCGGGGTCGCGAGTTCGAGTCTCGTTTCCCGCTCCATATTTAACGAGAATGCCGCTCATTGAGCGGCGTTTTTGTTTGAAACAAGTGTTTGAGTCCCCCAGGGGATGCCATTTGCGGGAATAGCTCAGTTGGTAGAGCACGACCTTGCCAAGGTCGGGGTCGCGAGTTCGAGTCTCGTTTCCCGCTCCATATTTAACAAAAACGCCGCTCATTGAGCGGCGTTTTTGTTTGTGCGCGATTTAGCTGCTGACGCTGCTTTACATCGACAGGATCAACCGCCCGGCGAACAGAATCAGGACCACCCCCATGCTGCGTTCGAACCAGTGTCCCATGCGCATGAACAGCAACCTGACCCGGCTGCTTGAAAAGAACAAGGCAACGATCACAAACCACAGGGCATTCACAAGGCACATCCATGCACCGTATAGCGCCTGGATCTTCAGGGGTGTCGTGGCGCTGATGATCGTGGTGAAGATCGCCAGGAAGAACAGTGTGGCCTTGGGATTGGTGGCGTTGGTCAGAAAGCCTGTCGTGAACGCCTTCAGCAGCGTTTGCTCGACAACGGGTTGATCTGTCGGCTGATCGCCTTCCAATACGGATTTCGGCCGGCTGCGCACCAGGCTGACACCCAGATAAAGAATGTAGGCTCCACCCACGACCTTGGCCACCGTCAATAGCCAGGGCGTGGTATGCATCAGCGCTCCGACTCCGAGCAAGGTATACAGCACGTGCACGGAAATCCCCGCGCCGATCCCCAGTGCCGTGCAGATGCCAACCATTCGGCCGAAACGCACACTCTGGCGAATCGTCACGGCGAAATCCGGTCCGGGCGCGACCACGGCCAGAAAGTGAATCGTCGCCAATGCCAGGAATTCGCCCAGGTAATTAGAAAGCATTGCAACTCCAGAAGGTCGGGGGGGACTCAGTCCACGTGGTAGTGGACGGACAACGTGCCTTTCTTTTGCGAAAGCGACGCGATCGTGACCGCGCCCAAATCCTTCAGGCTACGTACATGGGTGCCGCCACAGCCATAGGCGGGCAGTTCGCCAAAACTGATTTCCCGGGCGCCTTCGCGCAGCGATGTCAGGCGCGGCAGGTCATGGGCGATCCACTGTTCGAGGCCGTATTGCACGGTCTGCGCGTCAACGTCCAGCGCCGATTCTGACGGTTTGAATTGCACTCGCCCTTCACCGGGCCAGTGATGCGCCTTGATTGGCATCCAGCCCATGGCCTGGACGAAGTGTCCAATCAGATGGCCGGCTGAATGCATGCGCGTATTGATCTGTCGAGGTTGTTCATCCACCCGAATCAAGGTCATGCCAAGGTTGATCGGTTGATCGACGAAATGGACGATCCGGTCTGGGTCCTGGACTACGCGTAGTACCCGGCTGTCGCCAATCCATCCCGTATCAGAAGGTTGCCCGCCGCCCTGAGGGTGAAACAAGGTTGCGCGCAGCACCACGGCAAATTCGTTCTCGTGAGGTGCGCAGTCCAGGACTTCCACATTGGCCTTGAGGTCATCACTATGGAAAAAGAGGCGAAGCGTCATATTCCATGCTCGTATTCAAATTTCTATTTTTTATTATATGAAGCGCGGTTTGGCGTGATAATCCGTTCAAACATCAAAGGACTGTTGCGTTGTGAGCATAAATCTTCCACTGCCGTTGCTGGGTGAAATGGCGATTTTCGTCAAGGTCGTCGAAACCGGCAGCTTCTCCGAAGCCGCACGCCAGTTGGGCTCTTCGCCCTCGGCTGTCAGTCGCAGTATCTCGCGTCTGGAAAAGGCCCTGGCCACTCGCCTGCTGCAACGGACCACGCGCAAGTTACGGTTGAGCGACGGTGGCGAGGAGGTCTTCAAGCGCTGTCAGGAGATGGTCAACGCCGCCCGGTCAGTGATGGAAATCAGTGGCCAGTTCACGGACGAACCCGAAGGGGTGGTGCGCCTCAGCGTGCCGAAAGCGGTCGGTCGAATTGTGATTCACCCGCATATGCCGGAGTTTCTGCGCCGTTATCCCAAGGTGGATGTGGAGTTGCTACTTGAGGACCGTCAGGTGGATCTGATCGACGATCACGTCGACCTGGCGATTCGCATCACCGACCGGCCGCCAGCGGGGTTGGTGGGGCGACAGCTGCTGAGCATCGACCATTTACTCTGCGCCACACCCCAATACCTGGCTGAGCACGGTACGCCGACTCACCCCCATGACCTGCTCAACCACAGTTGCATCTACTTGGGCGAAACCCCGAGCGATGCGCGCTGGAAGTTCAAGAAGGGCAGCAAATCCGTAACCGTCGGGGTGCGCGGGCGATATGCCGCCAATCACACGGGCGTACGTTTTGGCGCGGTACTGCAGCACATCGGCATCGGCAGCCTGCCGTACTTCACCGCGCGTCGTGCCTTGGAGAAGGGATTGATGGTGCAAGTGTTACCGGACTGGACTTTCCTGGCGTCCTACCACGGAGGCGCGTGGTTGCTGTACTCGCCCACGCGATACCTGCCACCCAAGCTGCGGGTGTTGATCGATTACCTGGTGGAGTGCCTGGAGAAGGAGCCGACGTTGGGCAAGCCGGGCAAGTCGAGCAGTTCGAATATTGCGGTTTCGGAGTATGAGCTGCCCGAAAGTGAGGGGTTGTTCTGAGGAAAGATCAAAAGATCGCAGCCTTCGGCAGCTCCTACAGGGTGTACGTGATTTCCATGTAGGAGCTGCCGAAGGCTGCGATCTTTTGATCCTGAAAAAAGGCCCACATGTTCAACCATGCGGGCCTTTTTCATCAGTGCTTGCTGTCTTGATTGGACAGGGACAGCAGCTGTTTTTCCTGGTTCCAGTCGAAAGGCTCGTCATTCTGTTCGGCTTCGAAGCGACGTTCTTCCAGTGCCTGGTACAGGTCGATTTCATCATCGGGCATGTAATGCAGGCAGTCACCGGCGAAGTACCAAAGCAGGTCGCGTGGCACCAGGTGGGCGATTTGCGGGTAGCGGGTGATGACCTGGCACAGGATGTCCTGGCCCAGGTATTGGCTTTCGATCGGGTCGACCGGCAGCAGTGCAAGCAGTTCGTCGAAGCGCTCCAGGAACAAGGCATGGCTTTCGTCGGGAACCTGTTCGGCCTCACCTACGGCGACCAGGATGCTGCGCAGATGGTCGAGCAAAACGAGATGATCGGCAACGATGTTGGACACGAGATAAGTCCTCAAGAGCAAAACGGGCGCGGGAGTATAAAGCCCCCGCGCGCATTTTCCCATGATGGGGCGCTGGATGGATCAGCGGACCTTGCCATCGGTCAGTGCTATTTCCTCTTTGTCGAAAGCATCGACATCGATCACTTTGCGACGTGCCACTTCGGCCTCTCGAAGAGTGTGTGCTTCCACCGGTTGCAGTACGCCGGCTTCCAGTGCGGCATCGATGACATTTTCTCCAGCGACCGGTTTGACCTGGCCGCTCTTGAGCGCCATATGCAGTTTTTTACGCATGGGTAGCGCGGCGTTCAACTGATCGCAGGTGTGCTGCAGGACGCCAACAGGGTCTTCGACCGATTGCGGGCGATAGCAACCCAGCAGCACTTCCTCCAGGGCCGGATCCCCCTTGGCGCGGCCAATCACTGCGGCGACTTCGGCGCCGAGTTTGTCCGAAGGCCCTTTGTGACGACGCCCGAACGGGAACACGATCACCCGCAACAGGCAGGCCAGCCCCTTGCTCGGAAAGTTGTTCAGCAATTCATCCATGGCACGCTCGCCGTGACCGAGGCTTTCCTCCATGGCCCAGGTAAACAGCGGCTTCATGTATTCCGGCGAGTCGAGGTCGTTGTAGCGCTTGAGCGCGGCGCTGGCCAGATACAGGTTGCTCAGCACATCACCCAGTCGTGCCGACAGGCGTTCGCGCCGTTTCAGTTCGCCACCGAGCAGCATCATGCTGAGGTCGGCGAGCAGGGCGAATGCGGCTGCCTGGCGGTTCAGCGCGCGGAAATAACCCTGGCTGAGCTTGTCGCCCGGTACGTGCTCCAGGTGCCCGAAACCGAGATTCAGCACCAGCGTGCTGGCGGCGTTGCCCACGGCAAAGCCGATGTGCTTGAGCAACAGGCCATCGAATTCAGTGAGTGCCTGATCCTTGTCCTCCCGAGTGGCCAGGGCCATTTCCTTGAGCACGAAGGGGTGGCAGCGAATCGCGCCCTGGCCGAAGATCATCAGGTTGCGCGAAAGAATGTTCGCGCCTTCCACGGTAATGAAGATCGGTGCGCCGTTCCATTTGCGGCCCAGGTAGTTGTTCGGCCCCATGATGATCGCCTTGCCGCCGTGCACATCCATCGCCTGGCTGATGCACTCGCGGCCACGCTCGGTGAGGTGGTACTTGAGAATCGCCGACAGCACCGACGGTTTCTCGCCGAGGTCCACCGCGTTGGCAGTCAGCATCCGCGCGGCGTCCATCATCCAGGCGTTGCCGCCGATGCGCGCCATGGCTTCCTGGATGCCTTCGAAAGCGGCGATCGGCACATTGAACTGCTCGCGGATCTGCGCGTACTGGCCGGTCACCAGGCTGGTGAACTTGGCCATGCCGGTGCCCACCGCCGGCAGGGAAATCGAACGCCCGACGGACAGGCAATTCATCAGCATCATCCAGCCCTTGCCGAGCATTTCCTGGCCGCCGATCAGGAACTCCAACGGTACGAAAACGTCCTTGCCGGAATTAGGACCGTTCATGAACGCCGCCCCCAGGGGCAGGTGACGACGGCCGATTTCAACACCGGGCAGATCGGTTGGAATCAGCGCCAGGCTGATACCCAGGTCTTCCTCCTCGCCCAGCAAGTGGTCCGGATCGTACGCCTTGAACGCCAGGCCGAGCAGGGTGGCGACCGGGCCCAGGGTGATGTAGCGCTTTTCCCAATTGAGGCGTAGGCCGAGGGTTTCCTTGCCTTCCCATTCGCCTTTGCAGATCACCCCGGTGTCAGGCATGCCGCCCGCGTCCGAACCCGCGAGAGGGCCGGTCAGTGCAAAACAGGGAATTTCGTCGCCGCGCGCCAGGCGTGGCAGGTAATGGTTGCGTTGCTCGTCGGTGCCGTAGTGCAGCAACAGTTCGGCTGGGCCGAGAGAGTTGGGGACCATCACGGTAGAAGCCAGATCGCCGCTGTGACTGGCCAGTTTCATCGCCACTTGCGAGTGGGCGTAGGCCGAGAACCCCTTGCCGCCAAACTCTTTGGGAATGATCAGGGCAAAAAAGCCGTTGTCCTTGATGTAAGTCCAGGCCTCGGCCGGCAAGTCCATGGTTTGACCGAGCTGCCAGTCGCTGACCATGGCGCAGAGCTCTTCGGTCGGACCGTCGATGAAAGTCTGTTCTTCCTCGTTCAGTTGCACCTTGGGATAGGACAGCAGCTTGTTCCAGTCCGGACGACCGCTGAACAGCTCGCCGTCCCACCACACCGTACCGGCTTCGATGGCGTCGCGTTCGGTGTCCGACATCGGCGGCAAGGTTTTCTGGAACCAGTTGAACATCGGTGCGCTGAAGAATTTGCGGCGCAGGTCAGGCAATAGCAGAGGCGCCGCCACGGCGGCGGTGAGCACCCAGAAAATCAACAGCAGCCAGCCCGGTGCGCGGCTGAATGCGCCCATTGCCAGCAGAAAGACAGCCACGATGCCCAGGGCAGGCAGCGGCGCGATGCGACGGTGGGCTAAATAAGCTATCCCGACAACCAGAACCATTATCCACAACAGCAGCATATTTAATCCTCCGTGAACCCAGGGCGAACCAACCCACAGAGCTTAGACGGCATCCGCGAAACGGGGTGGTCAGAGCGAGGTGATTGAAATCGTGGGAAACCCTGGATGATTGTGTAGGCCTTAGGTGCGACAGACCGTGAAAAATCGTTCATTGAGCGGGCGGCAAAGCGCCCATGTTTGGCCGAAACGTCGTTATCTCTGTGCTGAACCTCTCGATAGACTCGGGGCTTGCCCTGGAGATTGCCCGCATGCATGAGTATCTGAGCCCCGGCCGCTTCATCGATAGTGACCACCCCTGCGTGGTGGAGTTCGCCGAAAAACATCGTGGCGCCAGTCGCGACCCGCTCCAGCAGGCGATCCAGCTCTATTACGCCGTGCGCGAGGCGGTGCGCTACAACCCGTACACCTTCAGTCGTGACCCACAGACCTTGCGTGGCAGTTATGCGCTGGCGAGCGGGGAGAGTTATTGCGTGCCCAAAGCCACGCTACTGGCCGGTGCCGCGCGGCATTGCGGGATTGCTGCACGCATCGGTCTGGCGGACGTGCGCAATCATCTGTCGACCCCGCGCCTGCTCGAATTGCTCAAGAGCGACGTGTTCGCCATGCACGGCTACACCGAGCTCTATTTGAATGGTCGTTGGGTCAAGGCCACCCCTGCGTTCAACCAGGGGTTGTGCGACTTATTCAATGTGGCGCCGCTGGAATTCGACGGGATCAATGACAGCGTGTTTCATCCCTTCAATCGCGACGGCGAGCAGTTGATGGAGTACCTGATCGACCACGGCCAGTTCACCGACGTGCCGGAAAAGTTCTTCTTCGAACACCTTGAAAAGTGCTATCCGCACCTGTTCGGCGAGCATCTTGCGCCGCTGCTGGGAGACATGCGCAGCGATTTGAGTCGCGCCTGATCCGGCGTATGCTGCCTGCGCATTCATCCATAAAGAGGTGGTCATGCTGAAGATCTGGGGTCGGAAAAATTCATCGAATGTCAGAAAACCATTGTGGGCCGCCGAGGAATTGGGCCTGGCCTATGAGGCCATTGATGCGGGCGGTGCCTTTGGTGTCGTCGATACGCCCGAGTACCGTGCCATGAACCCCAATGGCCGCGTGCCGGTGATTGAAGACGATGGATTCGTGTTGTGGGAATCCAACGCCATCGTCCGCTATCTGATGGCCAGGCATGCGCCGAACACCCCGTGGTATCCGGCAGATCTGCAAGCGCGGGCCAGCGCCGAGAAGTGGATGGACTGGACCACTTCGAGTTTTGCCGGACCGTTCCGTACGGTGTTCTGGGGCGTATTGCGCACCCCGGCCGATCAACAGGACTGGCCTGCGATCCAGGCTGCAATCAAGGAGTGCGAAGCGCTGCTGGCGATGGCCGATCAGGCGCTGGCGAGCCAGCCATACCTGTCCGGTGACGAGATCGGCATGGGCGACATTCCCTTGGGGAGTTTCATTTATGCCTGGTTCGAGATGCCGATCGAACGCTCGCCACAGCCCCATCTGCAGGCCTGGTACGCACGGTTGAAAGAGCGTCCGGCGTATCGCAAGGCGGTCATGACCGCGTTGACTTAATACTCACTATCGACACACTTGACTGTACTTGTGCGGCGGCGACAAGCACCATTGCACTGATGCGCCGCGGTTGCATTGCTCGCCGCCCGCCCATATCTGTCCCTTTCTTCCCTTCTTGGTGCGTAATCCGATATGAGTTCCGCTCTGTCCATCCGGCAGCTAACCAAAACCTACGGCAACGGTTTCCAGGCCTTGAGTGGTATCGATCTGGATGTCGCCGAAGGTGACTTCTTCGCCTTGCTCGGCCCCAACGGCGCCGGCAAATCCACGACCATCGGCATTCTTTCGACCCTGGTGAACAAGACCAGCGGCACGGTGAATATCTTCGGCCACGACCTGGACAAGAACCCGGCGGCGCTTAAGCGCTGCATCGGCGTCGTACCCCAGGAGTTCAACTTCAACCAGTTCGAAAAGACCTTCGACATCGTCGTGACCCAGGCTGGTTACTACGGCATCCCGGCGAAAGTTGCCAAGGAACGCGCCGAGCAATACCTGACCCAACTTGGCCTGTGGGACAAGCGCGATGTGCCGTCGCGTTCGCTGTCCGGTGGCATGAAGCGTCGCCTGATGATCGCCCGTGCGCTGGTCCACGAACCGCGCCTGTTGATCCTCGACGAACCGACTGCCGGGGTGGACATCGAGCTGCGCCGTTCGATGTGGACTTTCCTCACCGAGCTGAACAAGAAAGGCATCACCATCATCCTCACCACGCACTATCTGGAAGAGGCTGAGCAGTTGTGCCGCAATATCGGCATCATCGATCACGGCACCATCGTCGAGAACACCAGCATGAAACAGTTGCTCGGCCAGCTGCACGTCGAGACTTTCCTGCTGGATCTGAAGGGCAGCGTGAGCGCGCCGCCACAGTTGATCGGCTATCCGTCACGCTTGCTCGATGCCCACACCCTGGAAGTCCAGGTGGACAAAAGCATGGGCATCACTGCGCTGTTCACTCAGCTTGCCCAACAGAACATTGAAGTGCTGAGCCTGCGTAACAAAACCAATCGCCTCGAGGAGTTGTTCGTGTCCCTGGTGGAGAAAAATCTGTCGAAGGTGGCGGTATGAGTTCCGAGCTGCAGCCCAACCTCGTTGCCCTCAATACCATCGTTTACCGTGAGGTCCGGCGCTTTACCCGGATCTGGCCGCAGACCCTGCTGCCGCCAGCGATCACCATGGTTCTGTACTTCGTGATCTTCGGCAACCTGATCGGTCGACAAATCGGCGATATGGGTGGCTTCACTTACATGGAGTACATCGTGCCGGGCCTGATCATGATGTCGGTGATCACCAACTCCTACGGAAACGTGGTGTCGAGTTTCTTCGGCAGTAAATTCCAGCGTTCCATCGAAGAATTGATGGTGTCACCGGTGTCGCCGCACACCATCCTGATCGGCTACACCCTCGGCGGCGTGCTGCGCGGCTTGATGGTCGGGATCATCGTGACGCTGTTGTCGCTGTTCTTCACCGATCTGCAGGTGCATCACTTGGGCGTGACCATTCTGGTGGTGGTGCTGACTGCGACCATCTTCTCGCTGCTGGGCTTCATCAACGCCGTGTTTGCACGCAACTTCGATGACATCTCGATCATCCCGACGTTTGTGCTGACGCCCTTGACCTATCTGGGCGGGGTGTTCTACTCGATCTCGTTGCTGCCGCCGTTCTGGCAGACCGTGTCCTTGGCCAACCCGGTGCTGCACATGGTCAATGCGTTCCGTTACGGCATTCTCGGGGTGTCGGATATTCGGATCAGCATTGCGATTACGTTCATGGTGGTGGCGACGATCGTACTGTACATCGGTTGTGCGCGGTTGCTGGTGAGTGGGCGGGGGATGCGTACTTAAGATTTTCAAACGATGGCGGCCTGGCAGCCGACCTATTGATTGTTGACGGAGTACATATCCATTCCTGCGGTAACGGCCACTTAGGGTTTCGCTCTTACAGC
>NZ_APIO01000088.1:0-6534 GCF_000408945.1 Pseudomonas sp. G5(2012) | reverse complement strand
GCGCCAGAAGGGGCCGTAGTATTTATTAAGATACACCTGAGCCACGCTAACTTGATGGGTGCTCGGGGCTTTCGGACTATCCGAACGCGTTCGCTTGGGCACATCATCCGCAGCCTCTGCGCGATGCACCGAGTATCCCAGACGGCACCACAAAAGGCGGTAGGCTCCCAGGCCTATCAGCGCGATAAAAGTGAGCGCTGGTATCGCCAACAACCAAGTGTTTTGTCGGTCACTGCCAGAACCCATTCCTAGCCACTGAGGAAAATACCAGACCAGAATTTCGAGGAGCACTCCGGTCAGGATCAATAGGCCGCCCCGTAAATCCGGCCTTGGAGAGCGTCGAGACTGCATTCAAGATTCCTTCGTTGAAAGCGGCAGGACGGGCACCAGCACCGTACTCCACAGCCCCGCGTCGACGGCGCTGTCACCACTGAAAATGAATTGCGGCCCAGCACTGCGCTGAATGGCCTGTGTCGCGGCTGCGATTGCCAGCCATGGTGAAGTGGTACCGGGGTGTCCCAACAACGCATCCAGGTCGATCAAGCCTTGGTTGTGCTTGACCGGCATCGGCACTTCAGCCAGAACGGTGCTTATTGCCGTCTGGTATTGCGCAGCAGTTCCCGCCCGCCAGATCTGCTCAATCGACTGGGCATCCAGTGGCACCCAATCCAGCGCTTGGCGAGTGGCATACATCAATGCCTCAGGAGTGGGCGCTCGCGCCTGCTCCGGCCGGTGAAGGTAGGCGATTGGCGGTAAAGTGGTTTGCGTCAATCGGTTGCCCAGCAGTAGCCCTACGGCCGCTTCTGCCTTGCCTTCAGGCTGTAGCAGAGCAAACTGCAATGCCACCACCAGCAGTAGCGCCTGATCATCAATGCGCTGATCGAGCCACTGGTCCAATGCAACTAACCCTTGCCCCTCCACGGGCACCGCTGACTGTCGGATTCCGGAGGCGTTCCACGCCCGTTGCCATGCCGGACGCCACTGTCCCGGCGACAGTCCGCTCTCAACCTCCAGCAACAATGCCAACGGCTTTTCGTCCGGAAGATGTGTCAGCGTTTGCGCCAGTTCAGCGAGAACCTGACTGAAGATACCGAGCAGTACCTTTTCCAAATCCTCATGCTTTGCGCCAGATAAGCGGCTATGACGCACGATGGCTTCATCCAACCGGGTTGGTTGCGACGTCAGTACCTCTATCCTGCTCAGCAAGCCATCGAGTTGTATGGCCCCCTCTTCACCCGGACTTCGCAGGGCAGTGAACAGGCTCGTGCTTAACACCTGCTGGGAGCGCCGACCTCGGCGCATTTTGCGGCGCAGATCTTCATCGCGGGCCGCGTCCCAGCCCTCGGCTGCGCCGTATTGACCGTTGTATAAGAGCAGCCGACCGAACAGCAGTACGCACCAAAGGAGAAGCGGTAAGCCCAATGCTCGCTGCCAGCCATCAATGGATTGCGTATGCAACGGTTCACCGCTGAACAATAAGGACTCCCCCACGCCCAACAACAGAAGCAGTGGCAACAAACATGCCCAGAACCCGATACGAGGGGGCGCGGGACGTGGGGCCGGAGGAGAGATTTTATCCAGTCTGATAGGCATGATTACCTTTCACCCGATAATACTGAGGCGAAAGAGGTTAATACACTACCTGACGAGCAGAAAATAATGGAATTCTGACCCCATCGATGCCTATTCTTTTTCACAATGGCCCGTCTCATTAAGTTTTATCGAATTTTGCGGCACCCATGCCTCAAAAATATTTTTCGCAGAGTAACGAACCTTCACCCATTCGCCTTCGCCCTGAACATCAAGTATTGAAACGGCGTCTCCCTTTACCAGGTATGGTTGAGATTTTTTTGAAGCTGAAGGCGTGCTTGAAAGATGTACACGCTCAACAGATATACAGGCGAAAGCATCTATACTTGCACCAAGAAATTTAATCGAAAATTTTCCTATGCCACCCTCATCATAAATAGTCACTCTATCCAAATCGGAGTTTATGGGCTCCCTTAACTCAAATTTATAAAACCTCCCTTGATAGCCCTTGTACGTCTCTAGCGTCGAAAAGGGTCCATCGCGCTTAACACTAACCATCTGACCTTTTTCATTGACATAAGGAGAACCAAATAACTCATCCTGCTCAACAAAGGAAATCAAGCCGCTTTTTATTTCAGAAAAAAATAAAGCGTACACGCTATTTGGCCCTGCCTCGAACACCTTCACAAATATATCCTTAACATCATTATCATTGACATCCACAAACAAGACTTCCTTCGATCTCCCAGTTCTCTGAACGCCCTCTTTGAGTAGCTCCCACTCACTGCCAACAATTCGAAACCAATACTTACCTCGCTCGAGCTTTACCTCAAAAAAAAATCATCAGCCAAATTGGAACTGTAAACTTCAGCATTGCCATCAATACTTGCACAACTCTGCGCACTCAAATTAATCAGCAGAAATACCATTAACACAGAAAATTTACTTTTTAAGAATTTCATCACTCCACCAAAGTAGCTTCCAACGCCCTTTAACTGAACCCGTTTCAGACTGCGACTACCTCTCGAAATCCGCACAAAACTCTTTACGCACGAAATCTTTCTCCTTACAGGAGAGGTGATCTGCCAAACCATTTGAAAATATTATCTCGCAGGACATTACTATTTCACCAATAGGCTGAAGCGGTGTAACCCCAACCTCAAAAACAAGTTTCCCAGCTTTAAAAGCTCCAACTTTAAAATCCACCGCTGCATAATCATCTGCAATTTTCTTTCCATCTATCGAGCAGATATCTTTCTCGCCTAATATCTCCCCACCGCCTCCCGGAACTAAGCTTTGAACAATAAGGCAAGACTCCCCCGACAGAAGCAAAAATCGTACAAACAGCTCTCCTACATCTCCCGTACCAGCCATAATTACTCTTTTATAGTCATGCTCCTTAGCTTCAACCAGACTCACCGCACAAATTAGTAACACAAGGAAAATTGATATATTCATCTACAGATACTCCGCACGACGTTTAAACCTATCATCAGGAACACCTCCCCAATAAACCCGGTTGGATATGATGCTCCTCACCGCCCAAATATTGTTATCTACAAAAGGCTTTTGAATATAGGATCTTGAATTTGTGGTGTAGTCACCTCTGTAAATCAGATCAATTACAATATCCTGTACTTTGCCACTCACCTCATCCCAACGGAGCACACCATAATCAGCCTTATTAATATTTGAATTCGATATACGAATCACTTCTTTTTTCATATGATCGTAAACTAGCAAAAACAAGCAATATTGTTGCCACCTGTTAATTTGGTGTTTTCGTATTTCGTCCGAAGCATTGGCAATGTAGTCCCTCGCTGCGGCACCCTGTAGGCCTTTAGCACCAATCAGCCAAGATCGTAATGGCTCCTGAACGCCGGCATCATTAAGATCTCTTCCAGGATTAGGTCGTTGCCCTAGATCGTAACCACGTCCAATTGTTACGCCAGACACGCCACCTGGCCAATGAGCAACCCGGCTGAAGTATTTAGACAATGGATGTAGTTCATCATCAATGTCGTTCCCCTCTGCATCGAAAGTCAGTTGACCATAAGGGACTATCAGCCAGCCCAAATCGTCTTCATCGATAGCAGCACAGAAACTAGCAATCAGCCCAATCGGATGAAAGTGATAAACCTTCCCCCACGACGGCAACCCCACCTTCTCCGCCACCTCTTCCCACCAACTTATTTCCTTGATCCGCTCCTTCTCCGCCAACCAGTTCAAGTGCGGGGTCGAGCCGCTATGCCCGAGCATTTCATCCAGCACGTCCCAGACATGCGCCCGGTGAAACCACTCGCTTTCCTTGCGGATGATCATCTGCGCGATGGCTTGTGCCTGCGCGGGTACTCTGAGCGCCGCTTGCAGTTCTTCGGCGGTGATCTTGCCGTCGCGGTTGCGGTCGATGATGTCGAACAAGCGGCTCCTGATCGGCCCCCGGTCCTCGTCGTCAGCCAGAGTCTGGTAGCGTTCCAGCTGCGCTTCGCTGAAGCGACGCATGCCGCGCATGAACGAGGCCATGGCGTGGATGGGCCGGCCGTAGTCGTGCAGGACCTCGTAGCCTACCCAATCCCAGGGACTGACCCAGGGTGTGAGCCCCACGTCTTCGCGGACCCAGCCGTTGAGCGGGTTGCCATCGGCGTCGTGCAGCAGGTCCTTGAGGTGGTACCAGTTGAAGGCCCTTCGGTCCGGGGTGGCGGGTACGGCAATCCTGTCCTCGGCCGGCAGGCTCTCAAGCAGGCTTTTGGGGATCAGCAGGTCGGCGGCGCTCAGCGGGTCAGTCTCGCTCGGCACTGGCCAGCGCGTGACGTTCGCACCCTCGAGAGGCGCCATCACTGCGGTGCCCTTGGCCAGTTTCAGCCAGGTGCGTTCGCGGGCTGGCAGGCGCTGGGCCCAGGCGCGACTGGCCGTAATGAAGACTTCCACGTCTTGTTCGCTGAACGTTTCCAGGTGCAGCTTTTTTTCCGCTCGTTCGGCCCCTTCGCTGTGATAATCGCCGACATGGCCGATCAGCGCGCCGGCCTGGATGGCGACGGGCGTGTCGAGCACCACGATCTGGTCCGTCGCCTGCGGTTCCATTGCGCTTTGCAACGAAGCGAACTGGACGTACTGCCTGACCCGTTCCAGTTTGCGAAATTCACCTTCACCGCTGACGGTGACGATCGTGCCGTTGGGCAATTTGCTGATTTCCTGGTTGTGCAGGCTCGCTTCGGAACGCACTTTGAGCGCATCGCCATTCGTTTCGATGCGGTGCTCGCCGTCAACCAACGGATGCAGATAGCGGGAGGCGAGGTAACCGCGCAGCGAACCGTCGGCTTCGCTCAGGCTGGCCGGGCCCAGGCGGTTTTCCAGGCGGCGGTAATCGCCCTTGTCACTGATGATCACCTCGGCGCCGCAGGGCAAGAAGTCGGCGACCTTGCCGGACCAGGGGCGGTAGTACACGTTCAGGCCGCGCTGTTCAGGATCGTCGGGGTGGGGATCGTTCGCCGATGCCTTGACCCGATGCACTTCGCTCTCGGGCCAGAACCCAGGGCGCGCGAGGGTCGAATTTTTCTCATACTTCGCCCAATCCTCCAGGTGCATGTACAGGCTGTAGAAGATCAGGCTCGGCGGCTTATCGGTGCTGTTCGGGAGCTTCGGCGGCTGCAGGCGATGGCGCACCAGCACGAAGTTGCGCGAAAAGGGTTTCTGGACGGTCAATTTGTGGGCGTAGTAAGTGGTCTTCGGCGATTCGCGGTCGATGCGGTACGCCACCACTTCGCCGTCGGCCAGGCAGTGCACGGCGGATTGCTGCTTCAGGCCCGCGGCGGTGCCGCTATCGAAATGCACACCGCCGTGCCACAGGCCATTGCAGCCCAAAGGGTAGAAGCCGGCGGTGGCGTTAGCCAGATGGGTCAGTTGCTGCAACGGGTCGCGCGTGTCTTTGAACGGGTGGCACCAGTTTTTCAAGGGTGGCAATTGATCGGCTTTCGAAGCCGTCGTTGAGGGGATGGGCTGGGTATCGTGCGTTGGCCAGACCGGGGGCATGGCACTGGGGGTACTTGAGTCGTAGAGGCGTCCGAAAATCCAGTCGAGCAGCTTTGCCATGGTGTGTCGCTCCAGGTTTGCGAAAGAATCAGCCAGAGAAATCCGTACGGTCCAGGAACTGGACAGGGTATTCAGACCGTTGAGATAGCGACGGCATTTGCCGAACCTGCTCGCCAGGCCCCTTGAACTCGTGATGCGCAGCCTTGGCCTTGTGATCCCCCGCCGTCCCCGACTCGATGCCACTCGCATCGAGGATGTAGTAGCTGCCGCCGCCATTGAGGGTGATTTTCTTTTTCGCAGTGATATGGACTTCGTCTTCGGTGCTGGTGATCGATAGCCCGTGGCGAGCCAGCAGTTCCATGCCATCGTTCTGCGCCTGAATTTTTACGGCGCCCTGATTGGCGATCAGCTTGATCCCCAGCTTGCGCACGAACAGGCTAAGGCCCTGGCCCACACCCATGAACAGGCGCTTGACCACGCTGATATCGGCTTGGCCGCCAGCGTTGAGCATCAGGTTGTCCTGCGCTGCCAGTTGCAGGTGTTGGCCGCTGGTGAGGGCAATGCCTTGCGGGGCGCTGAGCAGCAGGACCGAGGCCTTGAGCTGCTCCAGGTCCTGGCGCAGCAGGTTCAGTTGCGCGCTGACGTCCGCCGGATCGGCGTTGGCGGCCTGGGCGTCGACCGAGAGTTTTTGCAGTTGTTCGCCGGCCTGTTGTAGGCGTTCGAGGGCCGGACTCATTTCCAGCACCTGGCCCTGGGCTTTCGGTTGTTCATCGGCACTGATGAACAACCCCTTGCCCCCACGAATACTCCCCCAATCATCCGTTCTTAGCTCAAACCCTTCCCCGCGCTTCTGCTTCTTCGCATCCACCAAATGCCCCAGATTCAGCTGACTCTTGCCGCCATACTCGGTACTGAGCTTGAGGTGCTCCTGCCCCCGCAGGTCTTCCATGCGCAGCTTGTTGTTCGCCGGTGTAC
>NZ_APIO01000087.1:0-44431 GCF_000408945.1 Pseudomonas sp. G5(2012) | reverse complement strand
CGCTCGACGAAGCCGGCGACGCGGTCGCGGTGTTGCGCGGTGATCAGCGGGCCGAGTTCGGTCGATGGATCGTCCTGCAAGCCGTACTTGATGCTGCTCACGGCGGCGCCGAGCTTCTCGACGAATTTCTCGTAGATGCCTGCCTGGGCATAGATGCGGCAGGCGGCGGTGCAGTCTTGACCGGCGTTGTAGAAACCGAAGGTGCGAATGCCGTCGACCGCGGCGTCGATGTCGGCGTCGTCGAAGATGATCACCGGGGCCTTGCCGCCCAGTTCCATGTGCATGCGCTTGACGCTGTCGGCGGTGCTGGAAATGATGTTCGCGCCAGTGGCGATCGAACCTGTCAGCGACACCATGCGCACTTTCGGATGGGTGACCAGCGGGCTGCCGACCGTAGGACCACGGCCGAACACCAGGTTGAGCACGCCAGCCGGGAAGATTTCCGCTGCCAGTTGCGCCAGGCGCAACGCGGTCAACGGCGTCTGTTCCGAGGGCTTGAGCACCACGGTGTTGCCGGCGGCCAGGGCCGGGGCGATTTTCCAGGCGACCATCATCAGCGGGTAGTTCCACGGCGCGATGGAGGCGATCACCCCGACCGGGTCGCGGCGGATCATCGAGGTGTGGCCGGGCAGGTATTCGCCGCCGGCCGAGCCGCTCATGCAACGGCTGGCGCCGGCGAAGAAACGGAACACGTCGGCAATCGCCGGGATCTCGTCGTTGAGCGCGGCGCTGTAGGGCTTGCCGCAGTTGTCCGATTCGAGCTTGGCCAGCTCTTCGCCGTGGGCCTCGATGGCGTCGGCGAGTTTGAGCAGCAGCAGCGAACGCTCCTTGGGCGGAGTCTGCGACCAGCTGTCGAACGCGGCATCGGCGGCGCGCACGGCGGCATCGACCTGGGCTTCGCTGGCCTCGTTGATTTCCACCAGCACGCGCCCTAGCGCCGGGTTGAACACCGGTTGGGCGGGGCCTTCGCCGGTGAGCAGTTGGCCGTTGATCAAGAGTTGGGTTTGCATGACATCGTCCTCTTCAAAGCTAATTATTTTTATCTGCAGAAACCGGCCCCTGTAGGAGCTGCCGCAGGCTGCGATCCTTTGATCTTGATCTTCAAAAGCAAGATCAAAGGATCGCAGCCTGCGGCAGCTCCTACAGGTTTGTAATCAGTTACTTCCCGCCGCTACCGGCCACGCTCTCACCACCCCGGGTCAGGTAATAGGCACCGAGGATCGGCAGCATCGTCACCATCATCACCAGCATCGCCACGACATTGGTCACCGGCACGTCCCGTGGGCGGCTGAGCTGGTTGAGCAGCCATAGCGGCAGGGTGCGTTCATGGCCGGCGGTGAAGGTGGTGACGATGATCTCGTCGAACGACAGCGCGAACGCCAACATGCCGCCGGCCAGCAGCGCCGAGCCGAGGTTCGGCAGGATGATGTAGCGGAAGGTCTGCCAGCCATCGGCGCCGAGGTCCATCGAGGCTTCGATCAGGCTGTGGGAGGTACGGCGCAAGCGGGCGATGACGTTGTTGTAGACGATCACCACGCAGAAGGTCGCGTGGCCGACGATGATGGTGAACATCCCCGGCTCGATGCCCAGTGTCTTGAACGTCGCCAGCAATGCGATACCGGTGATGATCCCCGGCAGGGCAATCGGCAGGATCAGCATCAACGAGATACCTTGCTTGCCGAAAAAGTCCCGTCGGTACAGCGCCGCCGACGCCAGCGTGCCAAGCACCATGGCAATCAACGTGGCAATGGCCGCGATCTGCAGCGACAACTTGATCGCTTCCAGTACGTCGGGCCGTGAGAACGCCACGCCGATCCACTTCAGGGTGAAACCCTTGGGCGGGAAACTGAACGCCGCGTCTTCGGTGTTGAAGGCATACAGGAAGATGATCAGGATCGGGAAGTGCAGGAACACCAGCCCGCCCCAGGCGGCGATACGCAAGCCCAGGGATGCTTTGTCAGAGTGCATCGAAGGCCCCCAGTCGTTTGACGATGGACAGGTAGATGGCGATCAGCACGATCGGCACCAGGGTGAAGGCTGCAGCCATTGGCATGTTGCCGATCGCACCTTGTTGGGCATACACCATGCTGCCGACGAAGTAGCCGGGCGGGCCGACCAGTTGTGGCACGATGAAATCGCCCAGGGTCAGGGAGAACGTGAAGATGGAGCCTGCCGCAATACCCGGCACCGACAGCGGCAGGATCACCTGCATGAAGGTCTGGCGCGGCTTGGCGCCGAGGTCGGCGGACGCTTGCAGCAGTGACGGTGGCAGGCGTTCCAGCGAGGCCTGGATCGGCAGGATCATGAAGGGCAGCCAGATGTAGACGAACACCATGAAGCGCCCCAGGTGCGAGGTCGACAAGGTACTGCCGCCGACCCCCGGGATGCCCAGCACAAACTGCAATAACGATTCAAGCCCCAGGTTCTGCACGAACCACTGTGCTACGCCGCCTTTGGCCAGCAGCAGCGTCCAGGCGTAGGCCTTGACGATGTAGCTGGCCCACATCGGCATCATTACGGCGATGTAGAAAAATGCCTTGGTTTTACCCGAGGTGTAGCGCGCCATGTAGTAGGCAATCGGGAAGGCGACGATGGCGCTGGCGATGGACACGACAATCGCCATGCTCAGGGTGCGCAGGATGATGTCGAAGTTCGATGGCTGGAACAGCGCGGCGAAGTTCGCCAGGGTCAGGTCAGGGGTGACCGCCATGGTGAAGTCGTCGAAGGTGTAGAAACCTTGCCACAGCAACGTCAGCAACGAACCCAGGTAAATGGCGCCGAACCACAGCAACGGCGGCACCAACAGCATCGACAGGTACAGGTTTGGCCGGCGGTACAGCAGGTTGGAAAACCTGCGCAACGCCGAGCCGCCCGACGAGGAATGAGGAACAGCCAGGGTGCTCATGTCACACCCCGCCTGTCAGGGTGTCGTGCAGCGGGATCATCGCTTCACGGGCCCAGCGTGCGCTCAGGCGTTGCCCGGTCTGGTGCTGGGCACTGGTGTCGAGCCATTGATTGTTGGCCTGGCTGATGTTCAAGGTCTGGCCGTTTTCCAGCTTCAATTCGTAGCGGGTGGCGCTGCCCTGGTATTGGATATCGTGCAGCAGGCCGCTGACTTCGATCTCATGGCTGGCCAGCGGGCCTTCGGCGAAGCGCACGTGCTCCGGGCGAATCGAGAACGGCTGGGGATTGCCGCTCAACTGCCGTGCCAGGTCGCCGCGAATCACATTGGAAGTGCCGACGAATTCGGCGACGAAGGTGGTCGAAGGTTTCATGTACAGGTTGCGCGGCGAATCGACCTGTTCAATGCGACCCTTGTTGAACACGGCGACGCGGTCGGACATGGACAGCGCTTCGGTCTGGTCGTGGGTGACGAAGATGAAGGTGATGCCCAGCTGGCGTTGCAGCTTCTTCAATTCGCCTTGCATCTGCTCGCGCAACTTCAGGTCCAGCGCGCCGAGCGGTTCGTCGAGCAGCAACACCCGTGGGCGATTCACCAGGGCACGGGCCAGGGCCACACGTTGGCGCTGGCCACCGGAAAGTTGCACCGGCTTGCGCTCGCCGTAGCCGCCAAGGGCGACCATGTCGAGGGCTTCCTCGGCGCGTTTGAGGCGTTCGGCCTTGGCGACGCCTTTGACTTTCAAGCCGTAGGCGACGTTGTCGCGAACGTTCATGTGGGGGAACAGCGCGTAATCCTGGAACACGGTGTTCACATCACGCTGGTAAGGCGGAAGGCCGGCGGCTTCCTCGCCATGAATACGAATGGAACCCGCGCTCGGTTGTTCAAAACCGGCGATCAGGCGCAGGCAGGTGGTTTTGCCTGAGCCGGAAGGCCCCAGCATGGAGAAAAACTCGCCGTCCTGGATGTCGATGGAAACCCGGTCAACGGCTTTCACTTCGCCGAACTGACGGGAAACGTTGGTGAACTGGACTGCAAGCGTCATGGTGCGGTGCTCCAAAAAGGCGCGCTTTCTAAAAAATCTGAATCGGTTGTGGCGTCGAAAAGATCGCAGCCTTCGGCAGCTCCTACAGGATTTGCAGAAGGCACCGAATCTGCGGTGCCTGCGGTCGCGGTAGGAGCTGCCGCAGGCTGCGATCTTTTGATCTTAAGAGGGCTTACCTGCCGCCCATGATCGCGATGTAGTCCTGGGTCCAGCGGCTGTACGGCACGAATTTGCCGCCCTCGGCCTGCGGGGTTTTCCAGAAGGCAATCTTGTCGAAGTTGTCGAAACCGTTGGTCTTGCAGCCTTCGGCGCCAAGCAGTTCGCTCTCTTTGCACGCCGCCGGTACCGCTGGCAACGAACCGAACCAAGCCGCCACGTCACCCTGGACTTTCGGTTGCAGCGACCAGTCCATCCACTTATAGGCACAGTTCGGGTGCTTGGCATCGGTGTGCATCATGGTGGTGTCGGCCCACCCGGTGGCGCCTTCTTTGGGGATGGTCGAGGCGATCGGCTGTTTCTCATTGATCAGGCCGTTGACCTGATACGGCCAGGCCCCGGACGCCACCACACCTTCATTCTTGAAGTCACTCATCTGTACGGTGGTGTCGTGCCAGTAGCGGTGGATCAACGGCTGCTGGGCGCGCAATAGATCGAGCACGGCCTTGTATTGCGCTTCGGTCAGTTCGTAGGGGTTCTGGATGCCCAGTTCCGGCTTGGCGGATTTCAGGTACAGCGCTGCGTCGGCGATGTAGATCGGACCGTCATAGGCCTGCACGCGGCCCTTGTTCGGCTTGCCGTCCGGCAGGTTCTGCGCGTTGAACAACACGCCCCAGCTGTCGGGCGCGGTCTTGAAGACGTTGGTGTTGTACATCAACACGTTCGGCCCCCACTGGTACGGGGTGCCGTAGGTCTGCTTGTTGACCACGTACCACGGCGCATCCTTCAGGCGCGGATCGAGGTTCTTCCAGTTCGGGATCAACGCCGTGTTGATCGGCTGCACGCGCTTGCCGACGATCAGGCGCAGCGAGGCATCGCCCGACGCGGTCACCAGGTCATAACCGCCCTTGGCCATCAGGCTGACCATCTCATCGGAGGTCGCAGCGGTTTTCACGTTGACCTTGCAGCCGGTTTCTTTCTCGAAACCGGTCACCCAGTCGTAGGCCTTGTCGCTTTCGCCACGTTCGATGTAGCCAGGCCACGCGACGATATCCAGCTGGCCTTCGCCGGCACCGACGGCCTTCAATGGCTCGGCGGCCTGGACAAACACGCCACTGGCCAGCAGTAAGGGGGTGATGGCACTGAGCAGTGCGGTCTTGTGCACGAACATGGGGTTTCCCTCTTCTTCAAATTATGGTCGGGGCAGTGGTGAACGTGGTGAAGCATGCCGTTAACGGCTTGTTATTAGCGTAGTCAGAGATGCTGCCCGTGGCGTGCCATGATGTGCCGCACCACGCTGTAGTCCTGGAGTGAATCGCTGGACAGGTCCTTGCCATAACCCGAACGCTTGAGCCCGCCGTGGGGCATCTCGCTGACCAGCATGAAATGGCTGTTGATCCAGGTGCAGCCATACTGCAACCGCGCGGCAACCTGCATCGCCTTATCCAGGTTCTGCGTCCAGACCGACGAGGCCAGGCCGTATTCCGAGTCGTTGGCCCAATCCACCGCCTGTTCCAGCTGATCGAATCGGGTCACGGTGACCACCGGCCCGAACACTTCGCGCTGGACGATTTCATCGCCTTGCTTGCAACCGGCGAGCAACGTCGGTTGGTAATAGAAGCCGGCGCCGGAATGCACCGCCGCGCCGGTCACCCGTTCGATATGCGGCTGGCCGAGGGCGCGTTCGACGAAACTGGCCACGCGGTCGCGCTGGCGGGTGCTGATCAACGGGCCGATTTCGTTGTCGGCATCGCGTTTACCGGCGAAACGCAGGCTGCTGACCGCCGCGCCGAGTTCGGCCACCAGGCGATCGTGAATGCCGGCCTGGGCGTACACCCGGCAAGCGGCGGTGCAATCCTGCCCGGCGTTGTAGTAGCCGTAGGTGCGCACGCCTTCGACCACCGCCTGGATGTCGGCATCGTTGCAGACAATCACGGGGGCTTTGCCGCCCAGTTCGAGGTGCGTACGCTTGAGGGTCTTTGCCGCGGCCTGGAGGATTTTCTGCCCGGTGACGATATCGCCGGTCAGCGACACCATGCGCACCTTGGGGTGGCTGACCAGATGACTGCCGACGCCTTCGCCGCCACCGCAAACAATGTTGATCACGCCGGGCGGCAGGATCTCGGCCAGCGCCGGGGCCAACGCCAGGATCGACAGGGGCGTGTGCTCCGAGGGCTTGAACACCAAGGTATTGCCGGCGGCCAGGGCCGGGGCGATTTTCCACGCCGCCATCATGATCGGGTAATTCCACGGCGCAATCGATGCAACCACGCCAATCGGATCGCGCCGCACCATGCTGGTGTAGCCCGGCAGGTACTCGCCGCTGAGCTGGCCGGTCTGGCAGCGCACGGCGCCAGCGAAAAAACGGAACACATCGACCGTGGCGCTCAGGTCGTCCTGACGCGCCAGATGCAACGGCTTGCCACAATTGAGGGATTCGAGGCGGGCGAGCAGGTCGGCGTTTTTTTCGATGGCGTTGGCGATATCGAGCAACAGGTTCGAGCGTTGCTGCGGCGTGGTCCGCGACCAGCCGGCGAAGGCGCGGTGCGCGGCGAGAATAGCGGCTTCGACTTGTTCGGTGCTGGCTTCGGCGATGTGCGTCAACACTTCGCCGGTGGCCGGGTTGAGGATCGCCTCGACACGGCCTTGCCCTGCGACTAATTCACCTTCGATCAACAATGCGGTGAACAACGGGGTCTGTGCGCCAGCCATTCTTCGGGTTCTCTTTTCTTGTGTGGCCATGCTGCTCCCTGTGACTGGGGCTGGCCGTCTTATATAGATACGACAAGACTAGTGCGCAGACCCGAGGTCGACAAATTCTAAATACTGAAGGTGGCGTTCGATTAAATAGATGGCTTGCGCCCGCCGTGGGGTTGCTCGCGAGCGACGGTCAGGAACGGGTCCACCAAGGCCGGGCGCGCAGTGCCGCGGCGCCACGCCAGGCCGACATCGAGGGTCTGGCTCAGGTCGGCAATCGGCCGCGCTTCGATGATGTCGCCCTCCAGCGACCACGGGCGATAAGTCATGTCGGGCTGGATCGAAACACCCAGCCCGGCTGCCACCAGGCTACGCACCGCTTCGGTCGAGGCCGTGCGCAGGGTGATGCGTGGTTGCAGGGAGGCGGCTGTCCACATGCGCTGGGCGTTGCGATCCATTTCATCGACGTTCAATTGAATCAGCGGCTCGCGGGCCACGTCGGCGAGGTTGATGCTGTCGTGTTCCAGCAGCGGATGCTGGGCCGGCAACCACAGTCGATGGGGTGAATGGGTCAGCACTTCGGTCTGCAAGGCGTGACGGTCTTCAAGGTTGGAGAGGATCAGCACCCCGACATCGATCTCGCCGCTGACCAGCAAATGTTCGATGTAGGGACGTTCGTCTTCCATCACGCGGATTTCGACGTTGGGGTAGGCGCGCTGGAAACGCGTGAGCAGGTCCGCCAGGTAGTAACCGGCGACCAGGCTGGTCACCCCGACGATCAATTGCCCGGCCACCTGGTCGGTGCTTTGTTGCAGGCTGCGCTTGGCATTGTCCACGGTGGCCAGGATCAAATGCGCCTGGCGCAGGAACTGATGCCCCTGATGGGTCAGGGTCATGCCCTTGGCGTGGCGATTGAACAGGCCAACGCCGATCTCCTGCTCGAGCTGCTGGATCGCCAGGGTCAGGGTGGATTGGGAAATGAACGCGGTTTGCGCGGCGGCGGAGATCGAACCGGTCTCGGCCACCGCAATGAAGTGCCGGATTTGACGCAGGGTCATCATGAGGCCGTACCAAGTAAGTAGTTTTTATAGATTTTATGCAGTGTATATCTTTTTTTTCGATGGGCTTCTGGGCAGTAATGGAACAAGCACTGGCAGGAGCTCTTTCCCAGCAACATCTGGAAGCAAACTCACCGGGGTCGCCGGGCACTTTCGATTTAGGCTGATGGCCTTAGTGTCCGGTTAAACCCTTTTGTGGAGGCGGAAAATGATCACCCGTGGATTGCTCGACCAACTGCTCAAGTCTGGCCAGGATCTGTTGCAAAAAAATACCGGTGCGGCGCAGAACAAGGGGGCGAGCAGTGGCATCGGCAGCTTGCTCTCCGGTGCGGGCGGCGGGGCCCTCGCCGCCGGGGCCATGGGCCTGCTGCTGGGTAACAAGAAGGCGCGCAAGGTCGGAGGCAAGGTCGCGGTTTATGGCGGCCTCGCCGCATTGGGCGTGCTGGCCTACAAAGCCTACGGCAACTGGCAAGCCCAGCAGGGCACGGCCCCGAAGACCGAACCGCAAACCCTGGATCGCCTGCCAATGGCGCAAGCCGAGCAGCACAGCCAGGCGATTCTCAAGGCCCTGGTGGCCGCGGCCAAGGCAGACGGTCATATTGACGCGCGCGAACGCGAGCTGATCGAAGGTGAGTTCAGCAAGCTCGACAACGATCAGGAGC
This sequence comes from Pseudomonas sp. G5(2012), assembly GCF_000408945.1. Taxonomy (NCBI): domain Bacteria; kingdom Pseudomonadati; phylum Pseudomonadota; class Gammaproteobacteria; order Pseudomonadales; family Pseudomonadaceae; genus Pseudomonas; species Pseudomonas sp. G5(2012). The sequence continues at coordinate 35,914 of NZ_APIO01000087.1, read as the reverse complement.
TGCAACACTGGCTTCACGCGGAACTGAACAAGCCACTGGATCCGACCGATGTCGCCCGCGCCGCCAGCACCCCGGAAATGGCTGCCGAGATGTACATCGCCAGTGTGATGCTGGTGGATGAGGAGAGCTTCATGGAGAAGTCCTACCTCGATGAGCTGGCGCGGCAACTCAAGTTGGCGCCAGGGTTGAAGGCCGAACTGGAGAAGCAGGTGCGCCAGGCTTCGATGTAAGCCTTCAAAGATCGCAGCCTGCGGCAGCTCCTACAAGGGATCGGCGTGCACCTGTAGGAGCTGCCGCAGGCTGCGATCTTTTGACTATAAACCGACCACTTCGATTTTTTTTGCCAAGAGATGAGAAGTGGCGCAACCGTCTTATAAATGAAACAGCGCCCTCGGCTATACTCCCCGCATTTCAAAATGGCCCCGAGGATTGACTGTGAAGAACTGGACGTTGCGCCAACGCATTTTGGCGAGCTTTGCGGTAATTATCGCCATCATGTTGCTGATGGTGGTCGTCTCGTATTCGCGCTTGTTGAAGATCGAGACCAGCGAAGCCAGCGTTCGTGAGGATGCGCTGCCGGGCTTGTATTACAGCTCGATGGTCCGCGGCGCCTGGTCCGACAGTTACTTGCGGATGTTGGAGATGCTCGGGCTGGAGCAGGGGAAGGGCTTCACCGCCAAGGATGCCTCGGATTTCAAGGATTTCTCCGCGCGCTTGCAAGAGCAGATGGAGCTTTATCGCGCCACGGTGACGACGGATGAAGACAAGGTCGAATATGCCGCGTTTGAAAAACTCCACGCGGACTACCACCGCATCCTGCTCGCCGTTACGGATTTGCATAAACGCAACCAGGACGCCGAAGCCATCAGGATGTTCAACGAAGAGCTGACCCCCGTCTGGACAGCGGGTCGAATGAAGCTCAGTGATATTCTGCGCCACAACAAAGCAGTGGCAGACCAGGCTGTGGCGGCCATCGACGATGCGGTACTCACCGCCAAGATCATCATGGGTATTTCCCTGGTGTTCGCGGTATTGGCCGCCGGCCTTTGCGGCCTGCTGCTGATGCGCGCCATCATGGCGCCGATGAATCGTATCGTGCAAATCCTCGAAATCATGCGCACGGGCGATCTGAGCTCGCGTCTCAATCTTGAGCGCAAGGACGAATTCGGTGCCGTGGAAACCGGCTTCAACGACATGATGACCGAGCTGACCGCCCTGGTGTCCCAGGCCCAGCGCTCGTCGGTGCAAGTGACCACATCGGTCACCGAGATCGCCGCGACGTCCAAGCAACAGCAGGCCACCGCCACCGAAACGGCCGCGACCACCACTGAAATCGGCGCGACTTCCCGGGAAATCGCCGCTACGTCTCGTGACCTGGTACGCACCATGACCGAAGTGTCCACCGCCGCCGACCAGGCTTCGGTGGCCGCCGGTTCCGGGCAACAGGGCCTGGCGCGCATGGAAGAGACCATGCATTCGGTGATGGGCGCGGCCGACCTGGTCAACGCCAAGCTGGCGATCCTCAACGAGAAGGCCGGCAACATTAACCAGGTGGTGGTCACCATCGTCAAGGTCGCCGATCAGACCAACCTGTTGTCGCTCAACGCGGCTATCGAAGCCGAGAAGGCCGGCGAATACGGTCGAGGTTTTGCCGTGGTTGCGACTGAAGTCCGGCGTCTGGCGGACCAGACCGCCGTCGCCACCTACGACATCGAGCAGATGGTGCGCGAAATTCAATCGGCGGTGTCGGCCGGTGTGATGGGCATGGACAAATTCTCCGAGGAAGTGCGCCGCGGCATGTTCGAGGTGCAGCAGGTGGGCGAGCAGTTGTCGCAGATCATCCATCAGGTCCAGGCGCTGGCGCCGCGGGTGTTGATGGTCAACGAAGGCATGCAGGCCCAGGCCACCGGCGCCGAGCAGATCAACCACGCGCTGGTGCAATTGGGTGATGCCAGCAGCCAGACCGTCGAATCCCTGCGCCAGGCCAGCTTCGCCATCGACGAGCTGAGCCAGGTGGCGGTAGGGCTGCGTAGCGGCGTCTCGCGATTCAAAGTCTGATGAGCGAACTCACGGCCAAGCGCTCTGCCGTGAAACAGGCGGCGCACGCGTTATTCCTGGTGTTTCGCATCGGTCACGAGCGGTATGCCTTGCAGGCGATCGAGGTGGCGGAAGTGCTGTCGCGCCTGCCATTGAAGCCGATTGCCCAGGCGCCGCATTGGGTCGCCGGGGTATTGGCCTATCGTGGCGCGGTGGTGCCGGTCATCGACCTCAGCGCATTGACCTTCGGCACGCCCGCGCAGGCGCGCACCAGCACGCGCCTGGTGCTGGTGCATTACCGGCCGGATGCAACCGCCCAGGCGCAATTACTCGGTCTGATTCTGGAACGGGCCACCGACACCGTGCGTTGCAATCCGGCGGAATTTCAGCCCTATGGCCTGGACAATCCACAGGCGCCGTACCTGGGGCCCGTACGTGAAGATGCCCAGGGTTTGTTGCAATGGGTGCGGGTGGCCGACCTGCTGGACGATCAGGTCCGTGCGCTGTTGTACCCGACGCCACCCCTTGACCCGGCATTGCTGGAGCAGTGGCAATGAGTAGCGACCAGCGGTTTTTCGATTTTCTCAAGGAGCGTATCGGCCTCGACGTGACGTCGGTCGGCCCGGCGATCATCGAGCGTGCGGTACGCCAGCGCAGTGCCGCGTCCCAAGCGCAGACCGCCGACGAATATTGGCGCACCTTGCAGTGTTCAAGCGACGAGCAGCAGGCGTTGATCGAAGCGGTGATCGTCCCTGAAACCTGGTTTTTCCGTTACCCGGAATCTTTCACCACCCTGGCGAAACTGGCGACCAGGCGCCTGGCCGAGCTCAACAACATGCGCGCCCTGCGGATTCTCAGCCTGCCATGCTCCACCGGCGAAGAGCCTTATTCCATTGCCATGGCGCTGCTGGATGCCGGGTTCAAGCCGCACCAGTTCAAGGTCGATGGCATGGACGTCAGCCCTTTGTCGGTGGAAAAAGCCCGACGAGCGCTATACGGCAAGAATTCGTTTCGCGGTCAGGACATTGCGTTTCGTGACCGCCATTTCAGCGCCGAAAACGACGGCTATCGACTCAGCGCCCCGGTACTGGAGCAAGTGCGCCTGCAGGTCGGCAATCTGCTCGATCCGACCTTGCTCGCCAGCGAGCCACCCTTTGACTTCGTGTTCTGCCGCAATCTGCTGATCTACTTCGATCTGCCAACACAGAAACAGGTTTTCGAGGTACTCAAGCGCTTGACCCATGTTGATGGGGTACTGTTTATCGGCCCGGCGGAGGGCAGTCTGCTGGGGCGCCTGGGCATGCGTTCGATTGGCATCCCACAATCCTTTGCCTTCAGTCGCCATGGCGCTCCTGAGCCCGAGCCGCTGCCGGCATTCGTACCCACACCGTTGCCAATGCCGCAACCCGTGCGCAGGGTTGCGCCGGTACCGACTCAACGGCGCCCGTTCGCCAGCGTCAATCAGGTATCGCACCCGGTCGCACCAAGCACATCCGACGCCGCCGCGCTGCTGGCGAACGTCGCCGCGCTGGCCAACGAAGGCAAAAGCGCCGAAGCCCGTGCCGCCTGTGATAACTATCTACGCCACCACGAACCGGTGGCCCAGGTGTTTTATTGGCTGGGGCTGCTCAGCGATGTCGCCGGTAGCGTCCTCGAGGCCCAGGGTTTTTATCGCAAGGCGTTGTACCTCGACCCGCAACATGCCGATGCGTTGATGCACTTGGCCGCCTTGCTGCAATCCCAGGGGGATACCGCGGGAGCCAGACGATTGCAGGACCGCGCCGCCCGCAGCGAGCGCGCCGCCGACAGTGAGCGTAAACGATGATCGCCTCCGACACCTTGAACGTCACCCATGAAGATGCCCAGTCCATCGACGACTGCTGGAATCGCATTGGCATTCACGGCGACAAGTCCTGCCCGCTGCTGAGCGAACACATTCACTGCCGTAATTGCGCGGTGTATTCGGCGGCCGCCACGCGCCTGCTGGATCGCTACGCGTTGCAGCAGGAGGAACGCGCGTCAGCGTCCATTGCCGTCGAAAGCGAGGTGAAAACCCGTTCGCTGCTGATGTTCCGCCTCGGCGAAGAATGGCTGGCGCTGGCCACTCGCAGCCTGGTCGAAGTGGCGCCGTTGCAAACCATTCATTCATTGCCCCATCAACGCTCCCGGGCCTTGCTAGGGGTGGCGAATGTACGGGGTGCGTTGGTGGCGTGCCTCTCTCTGGTCGAGTTGCTGGGTCTCGATAGCACCAGCAGCGTTGCCAGCGGCGCGCGAGTCGTGCCGCGCATGCTGATCATCGCCGCCCACGGCGGTCCCGTGGTGGTGCCGGTAGACGAAGTGGACGGAATACATGCCATCGACGAACGCATCCTCGAAGCGGCGTCCCGCTCTGGCGCGCAGGCCAGTGCCAAGTACACCCGTGGCGTGATGCAATTCAAAGGTCGCAGCCTGCGCTGGCTGGATGAAGATCAGCTGATGTCCGCCGTGACCCGGAGCCTCACATGACCCCCGAGCAAATGCGCGACTCTTCGTTGCTGGAGCTGTTCAGCCTGGAAGCCGAGGCCCAGACCCAGGTGCTGAGCGCAGGTTTGTTGGCGCTGGAACGTGATCCGACCCAGGCTGATCATCTCGAATCGTGCATGCGTGCGGCACATTCGCTAAAAGGCGCGGCCCGGATCGTCGGCGTCGATGCTGGCGTCAGCGTTGCCCATGTCATGGAAGATTGCCTGGTCAGTGCCCAGGAAGGGCGCTTGTACCTGCGCCCGGAACACATTGATGCGTTGCTGCAAGGCACCGACCTGCTGATGCGCATCGCGACACCGAACAATGCGCCGGGCGCTGCGGACATCGAAGCGTATGTCGCATTGATGGGGCGCTTGCTCGATCCAATGGCTGCTGCGATACCGAGCATGACCCCCGCCGCGCTGGTGATGGCCGAGCTGCAAGTTGAAGCGCCCGCACCCACGATCGAAGAGCCGGCGGCGCCCGTCGAATCGCTGGCGGTATCGCCGAAACTGGCCAGGCGCACCACCGAAAACGGCGAGCGCGTACTGCGCGTCACTGCCGAGCGCTTGAACAGCCTGCTCGATCTGTCGAGTAAATCCCTGGTGGAAACCCTGCGGCTCAAACCGCACCTGGCCACCATGCAGCGGCTCAAGCGCATGCAGAGCAACAGTCAGCGGGCGCTGGAAAACCTCAACGTCCATCTCAAGGAGCAAGTCCTGAGCCTCGAAGCCCGGGAAGCCCTCGACGATGCACGCCGGCTCCTGGCGGAGTCCCAGCAATTGCTGGTGGAAAAAAACGCCGAACTGGATGAGTTTGCCTGGCAGGCCAGCCAGCGCGCGCAGGTGTTGTACGACACCGCCCTGGCTTGTCGCATGCGGCCGTTCGCCGATGTCTTGACGGGGCAGGTGCGGATGGTCCGCGACCTCGGTCGTAGCCTCGGCAAGCAAGTGCGGCTGGAGATCGAGGGCGAAAAGACCCAGGTCGATCGCGACGTCCTGGAAAAACTCGAAGCGCCACTGACTCACTTGCTGCGCAATGCCGTCGATCACGGTATCGAAAGCCCGGAACAAAGGCTGTTGGCGGGTAAGCCAGCAGAGGGCCTGATTCGTCTGCGCGCGTCCCATCAGGCCGGGTTGCTGGTGCTGCAACTGAGCGATGACGGTAACGGGGTCGATCTGGAAAAGGTCCGTCGCAGCATCGTCGAACGCCAGTTATCCCCGGCCGATACCGCCGCGCAATTGAGTGAAGAGGAACTGCTGACCTTCCTTTTCCTGCCCGGCTTCAGTCTGCGCGACACTGTCACCGAAGTCTCCGGGCGCGGCGTTGGCCTGGATGCGGTGCAGCACATGGTTCGCCAGTTGCGCGGTGCGGTGGTGCTGGAGCAGACGGCGGGCGAGGGCAGTCGTTTCCATCTCGAGGTGCCCCTGACCCTGTCCGTGGTGCGCAGCCTGGTGGTGGAAGTCGGTGAAGAGGCTTATGCCTTCCCGCTGGCCCACATTGAGCGCATGTGTGATCTGGAGCCGGCGGATATCGTTCAGGTCGAGGGCCGCCAGCATTTTTGGCATGAAGGCCGGCATGTCGGGCTGGTCGCCGCCAGTCAACTGTTGCAGCGTCCGGCCAGTCAAGGCAGCCAGCAAACCCTGAAAGTCGTGGTGATCCGCGAGCGTGATGCGATATATGGCATTGCGGTAGAACGCTTTATCGGCGAGCGGACATTGGTTGTATTGCCCCTGGATGAGCGCCTCGGCAAGGTCCAAGATATCTCCGCCGGCGCTCTGCTCGACGACGGTTCGGTGGTGTTGATCGTCGACGTCGAAGACATGCTGCGTTCGGTGGATAAGTTGCTCAACACCGGGCGGCTGGAGCGCATTGCGCGCCACAGCAACCAGGTCGTCGCAGCGGCCCGCAAGCGAGTCCTGGTCGTCGATGACTCCCTGACCGTGCGTGAGCTGCAGCGCAAACTGTTGCTCAATCGAGGTTATGACGTGGCCGTGGCGGTCGACGGCATGGATGGCTGGAATGCCTTGCGTTCCGAAGATTTCGACCTGCTGATCACCGACATCGACATGCCGCGCATGGACGGCATCGAGCTGGTGTCGTTGTTGCGCCGGGACAATCGTCTGCAATCGCTGCCGGTGATGGTGGTGTCCTACAAGGATCGTGAAGAAGACCGTCGTCGTGGACTGGACGCCGGGGCCGACTATTATCTAGCCAAAGCCAGTTTTCACGACGATGCCCTGCTCGATGCAGTGGTTGAGCTCATAGGAGGAGCACGGGCATGAAGATCGCAATCGTCAATGACATGCCAATGGCCGTGGAAGCCTTGCGCCGGGCATTGGCTTTCGAGCCGGCCCACCAGGTGATCTGGGTGGCGAGCAATGGCCGCGAGGCGGTGCAAAAGTGTGCCGAACAGACGCCAGACCTGATCCTGATGGATTTGATCATGCCGGTGATGGACGGAGTGGAGGCCACCCGGCGCATCATGGCTGAAACGCCCTGCGCGATCGTCATCGTCACCGTCGATCGCCAGCAGAACGTGCATCGGGTGTTCGAGGCCATGGGCCATGGCGCCCTGGATGTGGTCGACACGCCGGCCCTCGGTGCGGGTAATGCCCAGGAAGCGGCGGCACCGCTGTTACGCAAGATCATGAATATCGGCTGGCTGATCGGCGACAAGGGCAATCGGGAACGATCGGCACCGGATCCGACGCGCAGTTCGGGCCCACGCCAGAGCCTGATCGCCATCGGTTCATCCGCTGGCGGGCCGGCGGCTTTGGAATGCCTGCTCAAGGGATTGCCGCGGGATTTTTCCCCGGCCATCGTCTTGGTCCAACACGTTGACCAGGTATTTGCCGCTGGCATGGCCGAATGGCTCGGCAGCGCCAGCGGCCTGAACGTGCGCCTGGCCCAGGAGGGCGAGCCGCCGCAAAGCGGCACCGTGCTGCTGGCGGGCACCAACCACCATATTCGTTTGTTGAAAAACGGCAAGCTGGCCTACACGGCCGAACCGGTCAACGAGATCTACAGGCCCTCTATCGATGTGTTTTTCGAGAGCGTGGCCAGTTACTGGAATGGCGATGCGGTTGGCGTTTTGTTGACCGGGATGGGGCGTGATGGCGCGCAAGGGCTTAAACTCATGCGCCAGCATGGCTACCTGACCATCGCACAAGATCAACAAAGCAGTGCGGTGTACGGCATGCCGAAGGCTGCAGCCGCCATCGATGCCGCCGTGGAAATACGCCCGCTGGAAAAGATAGCGCCACGATTGCTGGAGATATTCCCCAAGTGACCCTTTCAACCGCATTCCTGGCCCAAGTAGTATTCAGGTGAACGCACATGAATGATTTACAGCTCGACGACTTCAAGACTGACGAAAATGCCGCCATGGTGCTGTTGGTGGACGATCAGGCGATGATCGGCGAGGCCGTACGACGCGGTTTGTCGAGCGAAGAAAACATCGACTTCCACTTTTGCGCCGACCCGCACCAGGCCATCGCCCATGCCGTGCGCATCAAGCCGACGGTGATCCTGCAGGACCTGGTCATGCCCGGCCTCGATGGCCTGAGCCTGGTACGCGAATACCGCAACCACCCGGCGACCAGGGACATTCCGATCATCGTCCTGTCGACCAAGGAAGACCGCTGATCAAGAGCGCGGCGTTCGCGGCCGGGGCCAACGACTACCTGGTCAAGCTGCCGGACAACATCGAGCTGGTGGCGCGCATTCGCTATCACTCGCGCTCCTACATGACGCTGCTGCAGCGTGATGCGGCCTACCGCGCTTTGCGGGTCAGCCAGCAACAGTTGCTCGACACCAACCTGGTGTTGCAACGCCTGATGAACTCCGACGGCCTGACCGGGCTGTCGAACCGTCGGCATTTCGATGAATACCTGGAACTCGAATGGCGCCGCTCGCTGCGTGAGCAGACCCAATTGTCGTTGCTGATGATCGATGTGGACTACTTCAAGACCTACAACGACACCTTCGGCCATCTGGAAGGCGACGAAGCCCTGCGCCAGGTCGCCGCGGCGATCCGCGACGCCAGCTCCCGACCTTCCGACCTCCCGGCCCGCTACGGCGGCGAAGAATTCGCCCTGGTACTGCCCAACACCTCGCAGGGCGGCGCGCGGCTGGTGGCGGAAAAACTGCGCATGACCGTGGCCGCGCTGAAGATCCCGCATATAGCCCCGACCGAAGGATCGAGCCTGACCATCAGCATCGGCCTGTCTACCATCATCCCGATATCTGGCAGCAATTGTCGTGAATTGATCTCGGCGGCGGACAAGGGGTTGTACCAGGCGAAGAACAACGGGCGTAATCAGGTGGGCATAGGCTGACCGACACAAAACACCCTGTGGCGAGGGGATTTATCCCCGCTGGGCTGCGAAGGGGCCCCAACAACGGGACTGCACAGTCCAACGGGGATAAATCCCCTCGCCACAGGTGATCTCCACAGTTGCAGAGGGCGTAGGTGAACCCCGCCTTTTCGGCCAAGCGGACTGCCGTTTCCGGCCGTTTACCGTTATACTCGCCGGCTTTCAAAAGTTCGCCAACGAGTGCTGCCCGCCATGGAAATCAACCCGATCCTTAACACCATCAAGGACCTGTCCGAGCGCTCCGAAACTATTCGGGGGTATCTTTGACTACGATCAAAAGCATGAGCGCCTGACCGAGGTCAATCGCGAGCTTGAAGATCCGAGTGTCTGGAACAAACCTGAATACGCCCAGGAACTGGGCCGCGAGCGCGCTGCGCTGGCGCAGATCGTCGATACCCTCGACGAACTGAACACGGGTCTGGCCGATTGCCGCGACCTGCTGGACATGGCTGTCGAAGAAAACGACGAAGGCGCAGTGGGCGATGTCGTCGCCGAGCTGGCCCGTCTTGAGGAAAACCTCGCCAAGCTTGAATTCCGCCGCATGTTCAGCCATGAAATGGACCCGAACAACGCCTACCTGGATATCCAGGCCGGCTCCGGTGGCACCGAGGCCCAGGACTGGGCCAACATCCTGCTGCGCATGTATCTGCGCTGGGCTGACAAACGCGGTTTCGACGCCACCATCATGGAACTGTCGGCCGGTGAAGTCGCTGGCATCAAGGGCGCGACCGTGCACATCAAGGGTGAATACGCCTTTGGCTGGCTGCGTACCGAGATCGGCGTACATCGCCTGGTTCGCAAGAGCCCGTTCGACTCTGGCAACCGTCGTCACACTTCGTTCTCGGCGGTTTTTGTCTCGCCAGAGATCGATGACAAGGTGGAAATCGAGATCAACCCGGCGGACTTGCGGATCGACACCTATCGTTCCTCCGGTGCCGGTGGTCAGCACGTAAACACCACCGACTCGGCCGTACGTATCACCCACGTACCGACCAATACCGTGGTCAGCTGCCAGAACGAACGTTCCCAGCATGCCAACAAGGACACCGCCATGAAAATGCTGCGGGCCAAGTTGTATGAGCAGGAAATGCAGAAACGCAACGCCGCGTCCCAGGCGCTGGAAGACACCAAGTCGGATATCGGCTGGGGTCACCAGATCCGTTCTTATGTGCTCGATGCGTCGCGGATCAAGGATCTGCGTACCAACATCGAACGCAGCGACTGCGACAAGGTGCTCGACGGCGATATCGACGAATACCTGGAAGCCAGCCTGAAATCAGGGCTGTAAGACATGCAATACGGGATCGGTCCCGATCCCTGTAGGAGCCGGCTTGCTGGCGATCCCCGGGCCGCAGGCCCGGGGGCAACGAACCTGTGATGGAATATTTAAAGACATGAGCGACCTAGAACTCGACCCGCAAGCCCTGCAACAGGAAGAAAACTCCCTGATCGCCCTGCGCAAGGAAAAGCTTGCTGCCGAGCGCGCCAAGGGCAATGCCTTCCCCAACGACTTCCGCCGCGAAAACTACTGCAATGACTTGCAGAAACAGTACGCGGACAAGACCAAGGAAGAGCTGGCAGAGGCTGCAATCCCGGTCAAGGTTGCCGGTCGCATCATGCTCAACCGTGGCTCGTTCATGGTGATCCAGGACATGACCGGTCGCATCCAGGTCTACGTCAACCGCAAGACCCTGTCCGAAGACACCCTGGCCGCGGTGAAAACCTGGGACATGGGCGACATCATTGCTGCCGAGGGCACCCTGGCCCGTTCCGGCAAAGGTGACCTGTACGTTGAAATGACCAACGTGCGCCTGCTGACCAAGTCCCTGCGCCCGCTGCCGGACAAGCACCACGGCCTGACCGACACCGAACAGCGCTATCGCCAGCGTTACGTTGACCTGATCGTCAACGAAGACGTGCGCCAGACGTTCCGCGTACGTTCGCAAGTGATCGCGCACATTCGCAGCTTCCTGATGAAGCGCGACTTCCTCGAAGTCGAAACGCCGATGCTGCAGACCATTCCTGGCGGTGCCGCGGCCAAGCCGTTCGAAACCCACCACAACGCGCTGGACATGGAAATGTTCCTGCGTATCGCGCCAGAGCTGTACCTGAAGCGTCTGGTGGTTGGTGGCTTCGAAAAAGTGTTCGAGATCAACCGCAACTTCCGTAACGAAGGCGTTTCGACTCGTCACAACCCTGAATTCACCATGTTGGAGTTCTACCAGGCCTACGCCGACTACGAAGACAACATGGACCTGACCGAAGAACTGTTCCGTGAGCTGGCACAGCTGGTCCTGGGCAGCACCGACGTGCCGTACGGCGACAAGGTGTTCCACTTCGGCGAGCCGTTCGTGCGCCTGTCGGTGTTCGACTCGATCCTCAAGTACAACCCTGAGCTGACCGCCGATGACCTGAACGACATCGACAAGGCTCGCGCCATCGCCAAGAAGGCCGGCGCCAAGGTGCTGGGCTTCGAAGGCCTGGGCAAGCTGCAGGTGATGATTTTCGAAGAGCTGGTCGAGCACAAGCTGGAGCAGCCGCACTTCATTACCCAGTACCCGTTCGAAGTATCGCCGTTGGCTCGCCGCAACGACGAGAACCCGAATGTCACCGACCGCTTCGAGCTGTTCATCGGTGGTCGTGAAATCGCCAACGCCTACTCCGAGTTGAACGACGCGGAAGACCAGGCCGAGCGTTTCATGGCCCAGGTGGCCGACAAGGACGCCGGCGACGACGAAGCCATGCACTACGACGCCGACTTCGTGCGCGCGCTGGAGTACGGCATGCCACCGACGGCCGGTGAAGGCATCGGCATCGACCGCCTGGTGATGTTGTTGACCAACTCCCCGTCGATCCGCGACGTGATCCTGTTCCCGCACATGCGGCCACAAGCGTAAGTGTTTCAATAAAAAGCCGCCTCTTCAGGCGGCTTTTTATTGCCTGTCTGGTACAAACGTATCAACTTGTTAGTTTCATCTGAGAGGAAAGACCTGTCGTGAATCGTGCAATGGCTCAAGAAGGTGCAGCGGGTATCGCCACTGCGGTTGCTGAAAGTGTTCAGTACCAGGGCCGCAAGGCCAGCCGGCAGGGCAGCGAGCAACGTCGACAGGACATTCTCGATGCCGCGATGCGCATTGTCGTGCGCGATGGCGTACGGGCCGTAAGGCATCGCGCGGTGGCTGCCGAGGCACAAGTGCCGTTATCGGCGACCACTTACTACTTCAAGGATATCGATGACCTGCTCACCGATACCTTCGCCCAGTATGTGGAGCGCAGCGCGGCCTACATGGCCAAGCTGTGGGTGAATAACGAGGGCCTGCTGCGCGACATGATCGCCAGTGGCGACGGCAGTGCGCAGGCTCGTTCAAAACTGGCGGACGACATTGCGCGGTTGATGACCGACTATGTGCACCGGCAACTGATCACCCGTCGTGAGCACTTGATGGCCGAGCAGGCGTTCCGCCAGGAAGCGCTGCTGAACCCGCGCCTGGCCGAGTTGGTGCGCTCCCATCAGCAAATCCTGTTGCAGGGTTCCTGCCAGCTTTTCCAGGTGCTGGGTTCTCGCGAACCACAGCAGGACGCCAAAGTGTTGACGGCGATAATCGGACGGATGGAATATCAGGGCCTGCTCAACGACGCCGAACCGGACGCCGAAGAGGAGATGCTGGGCATACTGACGCGTTATATGCATTTGGTGCTGGCTTCGGTATAACGCGCCCCCCGTACCGATCGTTCCCACGCGGAGCGTGGGAACGATCAGCGTGGACAAGTCATCGTGTGTCGATAGGGAGTGTTGAATGAAAGCTTGGTGCGCCGTAGTAATCGCCTTGTCGTTCCTGCTGCTCAGCGGCTGCCTGGTGACCTTCAAGGAGCCGCTGCCCACGAGCGAGCCCGCACCAAAAGGTTTATTGGGAAAATGGACCAGCACCAATGCCTGGGGTGAACCGCTGAATCTTGAGTTGACGCGCATCGGCGACAATCGCTATCAGGCAGTCAGCTACTTCAAGGCCAGGCCCAAGGAACGCGAGTCCTATCCATTTACCGTGTCTCACCACGGTAGCCGCTGGTATCTCTCGGCGAAAGCGCCAGCCCGGTTCGGCGGAAATTTCACGATTGCCGGCTTCGAACTCACCGACAAGCGTGAACTGGTGGTGTACAACCTCGACCTCGAGCAAATCAAGCAGGCGCTTGGGCAGAAAATTCTCAGTGGCGAAGGCTTCCAGACCGACGACGGCGAGGGTGTGTTGATCGACAGCAAGATGGACCAGGTATCGGCCTACCTCGACGATCCCGCCAACTCCGATGTATTCGTCGAAGCGGTCCGCTACCAGCGCCAGGCCAAGGCCCAATAACCAACAGGTTTCAACAGGAGTTCCGGGTGGACGATTACCAGCAGTCGATACGCATTTTGTCCGATCGCATTGTGCTGGCACAGACGCCGATTCGTGTCCTCGATGCGGTGAAATGGGACGACAACATCCGCAAGGGCTTCCTCAAGGCCAAGGGCAAGGAAATGCCCGCGGTGGACCGTGATTACTATCTCAACCGTCCGCTGGCCTTCGATTCCAGCAAGGTCAAGCTGGAATTCCAGAACATCGAGCGCGACATCACCCGTCAACTCGGCCAGTTCAACCCGGTCGGGCAAATCATGCGCCGCATGTGCAAGGAATACCGGATGGTGGTGCGCATGCTCGAAGCGCGTGGCACCGAGGATTTCGGCCTGATTTCCCAGGAGTTGTATGGCGCTGCCTCGGACGCCTTTCATGCTGGCGACCCGACCCTGTCCGACCTGGGCATGATGCTGTCCGAGTACCTGAACAACATCGACGGTCGTGGCGACCTCAAGGATGAACCGAAGACGCTGACGGCCAAGGAAGCGGTCGACCTGTTGCAACATCGCTTGAACAAAGTATTTGGCGAAGCCGAGGAAACCATCCGCGTGTTCGAGTCTGACGGCATCGTCGCCGATGCGGCTGCCGGCGCTGACTACATCAAGATCCGCTCCGATGCGATGTTCAATCAGCGCGATGTGCGCGCCCTGGAGGTCCACGAAGGGCTGGTGCATGTCGGTACCACCCTCAACGGTTTGAACCAGCCGATCTGCACCTTCCTGTCCAAGGGGCCGCCCTCGTCGACGGTGACCCAGGAAGGCCTGGCGATCCTGATGGAAATCATCACCTTTGCCTCCTACCCGAGCCGCCTGCGCAAGCTGACCAACCGCACGCGGGCCATTCACATGGTTGAGGAGGGCGCGGATTTCCTGCAGGTGTTCGAGTTCTTCCGCGAACAAGGCTTCGAGATGCCCGAGAGCTACAGCAACGCCAGTCGCGTTTTCCGCGGCTCGGTGCCGACAGGTCTGCCATTCACCAAAGACTTGTCCTACCTCAAGGGCTTCATCATGATTTACAACTACATTCAACTGGCCGTGCGTAAAGGCAAGCTGGAGCAGATACCGCTGTTGTTCTGCGGCAAGACTACCCTGGAAGACATGCGCACCTTGCGCCTGCTGGTGGATGAAGGCCTGGTGGTGCCGCCCAAGTACCTGCCTGAACAGTTTCGCGACATGAACGCGTTGTCGGCGTGGATGTGTTTCTCCAACTTCCTCAATCACCTGAGCCTGGACCGGATCGAGGCGGATTACTCCAATATCCTTTGATCAGATCGTTCCCACGCTCTGCGTGGGAATGCCGCCATGGACGCTCCGCGTCCACTGTGACGCGGAGCGTCACGTTATGCATTCCCACGCGGAGCATGGGAACGATCACCCACATTGAGGTTTCACCGGATGAGAATCCTCGGCATCTTCTGCCTTCTCCTGGCCCTGAGCGGTTGCAGCTCACTGCTGTTCTACCCCGAGCCCGGCCAGTTGTTCACCCCGGAGAAAGCCAAGCTCGAATACCGCGATATAACCCTGACCACCGCCGACGGCCTCAAGCTGCACGGCTGGTGGCTGCCGGCAAAAAAAGGTGTCGAGGTCAAAGGCACCGTTTTGCACCTGCACGGCAACGGTGGCAACCTGCCCATGCACCTGGGCGGGAGTTGGTGGCTGCCTAAAGAGGGTTACCAGGTGTTGCTGGTGGACTATCGCGGTTACGGCTTGTCCGAGGGCGAACCGAGCTTGCCGGCGATCTATCAGGACATCGACGCCGCGTTCAAATGGCTCGACCAGGCCCCGGAGGTCAAGGGCAAGCCGCTGATCTTGCTGGGACAGAGCCTTGGCGGTTCGATGGCGGTTCACTACCTCGTGCAACACCCCGAGCGGCAAAAACAACTGAAGGCGGTTGTGCTCGATGGTGTGCCTGCCAGTTACCGCAGTGTCGGTCGTTATGCGCTGAGCAATTCATGGGTGTTCTGGGCGTTCCAGGTGCCGCTGTCCTGGCTGGTGCCTGATGGCGACAGTGCGATCAATTCCATGGCTCAGCTCAATGGCGTGCCGAAACTGATCTACCACAGCATCGACGATCCGCTCGTGCCTCTTTCCAACGGCATCCGTCTGTATCAAGCTGCGCCGCCGCCCAGGGTGCTGCAACTGACCCGTGGCGGTCACGTGCAGACATTCGCCGACCCGGTCTGGCGCAAAGTCATGTTGCGTTATCTCGATGACCCGCAGCATTTCAACGGCCTGCGCCGCTTGGGCGAAATCCCCAATTACCCGGCACCCGAACATTCTGAAAATGAACCACCAGAGAGCCCGCAATGAGTGAAGAACGTAACGCCATCCCGCTGATCATCACCGGTATCTGCAGCATCCTCGGCACCGTCGCGGCCTTGTGGTGGTACGGCTACCTGCACTTCGCCAAGCCAGAGGATGCGTTGCTGCTCAACGAATTCACCATGCTCAAGACCGTGCCGGGCGAAGACTACAAGGTCTCCCTGGAACCGGCGGCGCAAGTGGCGCAGTGCATTGATGGCGTGTTGGTGCTGTTCGACACCGAACAGAAAGGCCTGACCGGCGTGCTGGTCAACAACAAGAAGAAAGCGGTGCGTTGCATGGGGCAGGAAACCCCGCAGAAGCTGGAACAGTAGGAGCTGCCGAAGGCTGCGATCTTTTGATCTTGAAAACTAAAAGCCCCGCCTGATCAGATCAGGTGGGGCTTTTGGATTATTGCGTGATGCTTAATTCGAGCTCACCGCCGAACGCGGAATCACCGGCTGGTTGTCATTGGAAATCGTCACTTCCACCCGACGATTCTGTGCCCGGCCCGAGACACTGGTATTTTCCGCCACGGGATATTCCTTGCCATAACCCTGGGCGACGATGCGGGTTGGATCAACACCCATCTTCACCAGCGCCATGCGCACGGAGCTGGCGCGGCGTTCCGACAGTGACTGGTTGTGCGAGGCGGTACCGGTGCTGTCGGTGTAACCCTCGACAATCACCTTGCGGTCCGGATTCTCCTGAAGGTACTGGGCCAGTTTGTTGATGTTCATCATGCCGTTGGATTTCAGCTCGGCCTTGTCGGTGGCGAACAGCACATCACCGAAGGTCACCAACGTGCCGCGATCGGTCTGTTTGGCATTGAGGCTGTCCTGCAGCTGCTTGATCTGCTGGTCGCGGGCGTCAAGACGCGCCTGGGCCCGTTGTGCAGAAGCGTTTTTCAGATTGGCTTCGGCGGTGCGCAGGGCGATGGTCTGCTTTGCCACTTCGACACGCTGGTTGGTCAGGTAGGCCAACTGGTCAACCTTGGCCGGGTCTTCCTTATCCAGGTAGGCCTTGTCGGCCTTGTCCAGGTAATCGCTGGCGTCCTTGGTTTCCAGCGCCGCGACTTTGCTCGCCTGCGGGTTGGCTTGCAGGCCGGAATAATTGGTACGGGCCTGTTCCAGATTGGCGTTCGGTGGCGTTGAGCATGCGGCCAAAGTAACGCTGGCGGCCAGCAGGGCAGGGATCATCAAATTTTTTGAATTCATGGTTTTAGTCCTTTTCAATCGAGTAAGAAATACGTCGTGCAGCGCTGTTACTGAACGGTGCGCTGGCTTTCCTGACGCAGTTCCTGAACCCCTTTCTGAGAGTCCTTCACAGATTGTTCGGCTTTCATCGCCTGGGCTTTGCGCTCGGCTACACGAGCGTCCCACTCAGCCTGTTCGGCCAAGGTCTTGGCTTGATCGAACTTCTTGTCGTGCATGGCGATTTCGGCTTGCTTGAGTTTGTCTTGTGCAGCCTTCATTTCCACTGCAGCGAATTCGGTACCACCGGCACTGACGGCGCTGTTGACCGCTGACTCGGTGACGGCGAATTGCTCGGTGGGTGGGTTACCCGCGCAGCCGGCCAGCACGAGGCCTGTGCCGATGGCCAGTGCCGCCATTTTCAGTCCGTGCAGGGAAGAGGATTTGCCAGTTCGGGTTTTCATCGTTTTCAACTCCATTGGGCTAACTCCTGAGCAACGTGAATATCCATCCTGGGCAATGAGCCGAAACCGTATTTCACAAGGCTTTTGAAACGGCCGTCCCAGGCGTGGTTACTGGGTTGACCCGAGGCGTTTTTTGAAAGTTCAGAAATTTAGCTGGCTATCGAAAAAATTTCGACGCAGCGCGAAGGGCTCTATATCAAGGAATGTGGCGATGAACACAGCTGTTCACACCCCTCGAAGGGGGTGCGAACAGTGATTTTCAGGAGGGACAAATACAAAAAAAATCAGTGCTTTTGCTTGTCGCCAGCGGCCGACAGGTCATGCAAGTGACGACGGGACAAAGCGAGGAAACGTGGGGTCGGGCCGATGTCTTCGTACAACGGATCGCCCTCTTCATCAGTGGCGACTACGGTGGAACCTTTCACATACGGAAAACTTTTTTCCAGTTCTTCCAGGGCAGCCCCGATCAGTTCGCCCAGCAGTTCTTCAGGATGCCGCTTGGGGTACATCTCGATAATCGCCGCAAGCCGTGCGGCAGCCTCCACGTCCAGATGAATCGAATAGCCTGTGTCGGTCAGGCGACCCTTGGCGTTTTCTTCCCAGTGGTTGGCAAGCTCGCGGATTTTCATAATGACCTCATTGCACTCCTGCTCCCGGCAGGCGGGGAATGTCCGGCAGATGCCGGCGACAGCCGTTGTACGGCTTACCCTTGAGACTAGCTTTTACGCCAAAGGTTTAAAGGCCCTTCGTCGTCTTGCTTGTAAGAACCGGTCTGGAGCGGCACTCTTAAGGTTCCTGGTCGACCGGATTTTTCGCTGGAGAACTGTTGATGACCGATATTGATGCACGCTTGCGCGAAGACGTTCACCTGCTCGGTGAGTTGTTGGGCAACACCATTCGGGAACAGTATGGGGACGGTTTTCTCGACAAGATCGAGCAGATCCGCAAGGGCGCCAAGGCTGACCGTCGCGGTTCCATGGATGCCGAGCTCAGCGCCAGTCTGAACCAGTTGACGGAGGACGAGCTGCTGCCAGTGGCGCGGGCGTTCAACCAGTTTCTCAACCTGGCCAACATCGCCGAGCAGTACCAACTGATTCATCGTCGCGAAGAATCCCAGCCCGCGCCATTCGAGGCGCGGGTGCTGCCGGAGCTGCTCGCCCGCCTGCGCGCCGAAGGTCATGGCGCCGAGTCCCTGGCCCGTCAGTTGGGGCGGCTGGAAATCGAGCTGGTGCTGACGGCGCACCCGACCGAAGTCGCGCGCCGCACGCTGATCCAGAAATACGACGCCATCGCTGCGCAACTGGCGGCGCAGGACCATCGCGACCTGACCAGCGCCGAGCGCGAGCAGATCAAGTCGACATTGCAGCGCCTCATCGCCGAAGCCTGGCACACCGAAGAAATCCGCCGCACGCGCCCGACACCGGTCGACGAAGCCAAATGGGGCTTCGCGGTGATCGAGCATTCACTGTGGCAAGCGATCCCCAACTACTTGCGCAAGGCCGACCAAGCCCTGCATGCCGCCACGGGACTGCATTTGCCATTGGAAGCGGCGCCGATTCGCTTCGCCTCGTGGATGGGCGGCGACCGCGACGGCAACCCCAACGTGACGGCGGCCGTGACCCGTGAAGTGCTGCTGCTGGCGCGCTGGATGGCGGCCGATTTGTACCTGCGCGATGTCGATCATCTGGCTGCCGAGTTGTCGATGCAGCAGGCCAGTGAAGAATTGAAGGCCAAGGCTGGCGACAGCGCCGAACCTTACCGCGCTGTGCTCAAGCAGCTACGCGAACGCCTGCGCGCCACGCGAAGCTGGGCGCACACCGCGTTGTCGACGCCGACGCCTGCACCGGCCGATGTACTGCAAGACAATCGCGACCTGCTCGACCCACTGGAGCTGTGCTACCACTCGCTGCATGAGTGCGGCATGGGCGTCATCGCCGACGGTCCCTTGCTCGATTGCCTGCGCCGGGCCGTGACGTTCGGCCTGTTCCTGGTGCGCCTCGATGTACGCCAGGACTCGTCGCGCCATACCGCGGCCATGACCGAAATCACCGACTACCTTGGCCTGGGTCGCTATGAAGACTGGAGCGAAGAAGAGCGCATCGCCTTCCTGACGCGCGAACTGAATAACCGTCGACCCTTGTTGCCGGCCTACTACAAGCCTTCGGCCGATACCGCCGAAGTGCTGGCGACTTGCCGGGAAATCGCTGCGGCGCCAGGAGCGTCGCTGGGCTCCTACGTGATTTCCATGGCCGGTGCCGCTTCCGATGTGCTGGCCGTGCAGCTGCTGCTCAAGGAGTCCGGGGTATTGCGGCCGATGCGCGTGGTGCCGCTTTTCGAAACCCTTGCCGACCTCGATAACGCAGGTCCGGTGATCGAGAAGCTCTTGTTGCTACCGGGCTATCGCTCGCGCCTGCAAGGCCCGCAGGAAGTGATGATCGGTTATTCCGACTCGGCCAAGGACGCAGGGACCACGGCAGCCGCCTGGGCCCAGTACCGGGCGCAGGAACAACTGGTGGATATCTGCCGCTCGCACGACGTGGAACTGCTGTTGTTCCATGGTCGCGGCGGCACCGTGGGGCGGGGTGGCGGCCCGGCGCACGCGGCGATTCTGTCGCAGCCGCCGGGTTCGGTCGCCGGACGTTTCCGCACCACCGAGCAGGGAGAAATGATTCGATTCAAGTTCGGCCTGCCGGACATCGCCGAGCAAAACCTCAATCTGTATCTGGCCGCGGTGCTCGAAGCGACCTTGCTGCCACCGCCGCCGCCGACACCTGAGTGGCGCCATCTGATGGACGAACTGGCCGCCGATGGGGTCAGCGCCTACCGTGCGGTGGTGCGGGAAAATCCGCAGTTCGTGGAATATTTCCGCCAGTCCACCCCGGAACAGGAGCTTGGGCGCCTGCCGCTGGGCAGTCGCCCGGCCAAGCGCCGTGCTGGCGGGATCGAAAGCCTGCGGGCCATCCCGTGGATCTTCGGATGGACCCAGACCCGGTTGATGCTGCCCGCCTGGTTGGGCTGGGAAGCGGCCCTGAGCAAAGCGCTGGAGCGCGGTGAGGGCGAACTGCTGCAGCAGATGCGCGAGCAGTGGCCGTTTTTCCGCACGCGCATCGACATGCTGGAAATGGTCCTGGCCAAGGCCGACGCGGATATCGCCCGCTCCTACGACGAGCGTCTGGTCGAGCCGGACTTGCTACCTTTGGGCGCGCATTTACGCGACCTATTGTCGCAGGCATGCGCCATCGTTCTCGGCTTGACCGGTCAGTCGCAGCTGCTGGCACATAGCCCAGCCACCCTGGAATTCATCCGCTTGCGCAACACTTACCTCGACCCGCTTCATCTATTGCAGGCAGAGTTGCTGGCACGATCGCGGCAACCGGATGTGGCCCAGGACAGCCCGGTAGAACAGGCGTTGCTGGTGTCTGTAGCAGGGATTGCCGCCGGTTTGCGCAACACCGGCTGAGGATTTTTGCCATGCTTTTGGGCATCCGGCGGGGGCGCCGGATGCGGTTCCAAGGCGGGTTAAAAAGTGCTGCCAGGCGACAGTTAATGATGGGGTTGCGACTTGGGGAACCCGGTTGCGCGGTCACGACAGGCAGTGGTTTCTCCGACTTTTGGCGGCTTGTGTGGGCGAAGCCTGCTGTGTATCTTGATCAGCCTTTGGCCGTTTGGGCGGTCACGACCCTATTTTTGAGATTGGCCCCACGAGGCGAATCTGACGTTATCCATATAAAAAATTGAGGAGCACATCGATGCGCGTCATTCTGCTGGGAGCTCCCGGGGCCGGTAAAGGTACTCAGGCTAAGTTCATCACCGAAAAATTCGGTATTCCGCAAATCTCCACCGGCGACATGCTGCGTGCCGCGGTCAAGGCTGGCACCGAGCTGGGCATCAAGGCCAAGAGCATCATGGATGCCGGTGGCCTGGTGTCCGATGACTTGATCATCGCCCTGGTCAAGGACCGTATCGCCCAGTCCGACTGCGCCAACGGTTTCCTGTTCGACGGTTTCCCGCGCACCATTCCACAGGCTGAAGCCCTGGTGACTGCCGGTGTCGAGCTCGACGCGGTGGTTGAAATCGCCGTTGAAGACGAAGAGATCGTGCAGCGTATCGCCGGTCGCCGTGTTCACGAGGCCAGCGGTCGTGTCTACCACATCGTCTACAACCCGCCGAAAATTGCTGGCAAGGACGACATCACCGGCGAAGAGCTGGTACAGCGCAAGGACGACACTGAAGAAACCGTGCGTCATCGCCTGTCCGTCTACCATTCGCAGACCAAACCGCTGGTGGACTTCTACCAGAAGCTGTCTGCTGCCAACGGCAAGCCGAAGTACAGCCATATCGAAGGCGTCGGCTCGGTTGAAGCGATCACCGACAAGGTGCTGGCTGCCCTGAGCTGAAAATAGCTTGATCTTCTACGGCCCGCTTGCGGGCCGTAGTTGTTTATACTGACGGACTTTTTTCTGACCTCTCTTGTGGAAACATCGATGAGCACCTTGCTGGCCCTGGACACCGCGACTGAAGCTTGCTCCGTTGCCTTGCTGCATGACGGCAAAGTGACGAGCCATTACGAGGTGATTCCGCGCCTGCATGCACAGAAGCTGCTGCCGATGATCCAGCAGTTGCTTGCCGATGCCGGTACCACCCTGCAAGCGGTCGATGCCATCGCCTTCGGTCGCGGGCCGGGTGCATTCACCGGCGTGCGGATTGCCATCGGTGTGGTGCAAGGCCTGGCCTTTGCACTCGATCGCCCAGTCTTGCCGGTGTCGAACCTGGCGGTGCTGGCCCAACGCGCCTATCGCGAACACGGTGCCAGCCAGGTCGCGGCGGCCATCGATGCGCGGATGGACGAGGTGTATTGGGGCTGCTACCGAGAAACCGCAGGGGAGATGCGCCTGGTCGGCTCCGAAGCGGTATTGCCACCGGAAGTCGCTGCATTGCCGGCCGATGCCAGCGGTGAGTGGTTCGGCGCGGGCACCGGTTGGGGCTATGCCGAACGCATTGGCGTCAGCCTGAGCGGGCAGGATGCGGGCATGTTGCCCCATGCTGAAGATTTGCTGACCCTGGCGCGTTTCGCTTGGGATCGTGGCGAGGCGATCGTGGCGGATGAGGCGCAGCCGGTTTACCTGCGCGATAAAGTGGCGACGCCGAAAGCGCGTTAATCCCTTGGTCCCAGGTGTCCGCTTCGCGAGCAGGCTCGCTCCCACAGGAGTTATGCCAATCCCTGTGGGAGCGAGCCTGCTCGCGAGGACGATCATGCCTGGCGAAGCCAATCGTCGTTTTCTAACCCCGGGTTTTAAACCTTTTGCCTTTTATGTGTTCTAGTTATCACTAGGCAGTTTGCGATGTGGGTTATGTGCCACTAGACTGCCATTACTGATACCGAGCATGCACCTATGCGTATAGACGGCGTTTCCTCTCAGTCCTACCCCATCAAGCGCAAGCCTCGCAAAGACCCGCGAGTGGAAGACGAGTCCGTCGATATCGAAGGCGAACTTGCATTTGCGACTGAAGAACAGCTGGCTGCCCGTGCCGCCAAAGCCGCTGCACAGAAGCTGAGCAATCTTCCCGCCCGCCAGCAGGACATGCTTTATCACCGCGCGATGAACAAAAGCGTGGCAATGGCGCTGGCCAGTTACCTGAGCACCGCCAGTTTCGTCGATTGGGATGCACAAGTGCTGGGCCTCGACCTGTACATCTGATGTTGCCTTACTACCTTGGTTGCCCGTCCTGGAGCGAAAACGCCTGGCGTGATTACCTCTACCCGGCAGCGGCCAGGCCCGCCGATTTTCTGGGTCTCTATTCCCAAGTGTTCAACGCCGTGGAAGGCAATACGACCTTCTACGCGAGTCCCTCTGCCAGTACCGTGCAGCGATGGGCCGAGGTCATGCCCGCACACTTTCGCTTCACCGCGAAGTTTCCCCGCGAGATCAGTCACGGCGGGGACCTGCGAGAACAACTGACTGCCGCCGAAACCTTCACCCGATTGCTCAGCCCGCTGGGCGAGCGGATAGCGCCGTTGTGGCTGCAATTATCCAAGGGCTTTACGCCGCAACGCTTGCCCGAGCTGGCCGGATTCATCGACGCGCTGCAGCGCCCGCTGGCCGTTGAAGTGCGGCATGACGAGTTCTTTGCCAAGGGCGAGAACGAGCGGATGCTCAATCGCCTGTTGCTCGATCGTGGGGTCGAGCGCATTTGCCTTGATCCCCGTGCTTTGTTCAGCTGTACCTCCACCGACCCTTCGGTGCTGCACGCCCAATCGAAGAAACCCCGTGTGCCGCCGCGCCCTGCAGCGTTCACGCAGTTCCCGCAGGTGCGTTTCATCGGTCATCCGCAGCTTGAGGCCAATGAACCGTTCCTGTTGCCGTGGGTGGAGAAAATCGCCCTGTGGATCGAAGAAGGTCGTACGCCCTACATCTTCCTGCACACCGCCGACAATGTGCTCGCGGCCAAACTGGCACAACGTTTCCACGCGCGCCTGATGCTGCGTCTGCCTGGCTTGCCGGCGCTGCCTGAGCTATACAGAGAGCCCGCGGCGGAGCAACTTGGCTTGCTCTGAAGCGGACTCGTTTCCCTTCAGAGGAGCCTGCCAATGGATGCGCAAACCCTTCGAGCCCAAGCGTTCAGAGCCTTGCACGAACGCGACGGGGTTTTTGTGATTCCCAACCCGTGGGATGCTGGTTCGGCCAAGATGCTCGCCAGCCTGGGTTTCGAGGCGCTGGCGACCACCAGCGCCGGTTACGCTTTTTCCCAGGGTCGCCCTGATGGCGGCCTGACGCTTGACGACACCCTGGCCAACGTCCGGGCGATTGTCGCCGCCACCGACCTGCCGGTCGCGGTCGATCTGGAAAACGGATTCGCCGATGATCCCGCCGAATGCGCGCAAAGCATTCTGGCGGCGGCGGCCGCGGGTGCCGTCGGCGGTTCGATCGAGGACTTCACGGGCCGACCGGACGCTCCGATTTATTGCTTCGAACATGCCGTGGCGCGCATCGAGGCCGCCGTCGCTGCCGCTCGCAGCTTGCCTTTCGCGTTCACGCTGACAGCCCGTGCCGAGAACTATCTGCATGGCAATCCGGATCTGGCCGACACGATCCTCCGCTTGCAGGCGTTCGCCGAAGCGGGTGCCGACGTGTTGTATGCGCCAGGGTTGCGCAGCGCTGAAGAGGTATTGGCGGTGGTTCGCGCCGTGGCGCCGAAACCGGTCAACGTGTTGATGTCCGGCGGCTTGAAGCTGACGGTCGAGCAGTTGGGCGAAATGGGCGTCAAGCGCATCAGTGTCGGCTCGGCGCTGGCCCTGGCGGCGCTGGGTGAGTTCTACCGCGCGGCCGAAGAGATCAAGACGGCGGGCACGTTCGGCTTCACGTCGCGCTCCATGCCCTACGCCCAGGCCAATCAGTTTTTCAAAGGCTGACGGTGCGGTTTCGCGGGTGGCTGCTGCTGATCCTGTTGATCATCGCAGCTGCGGGAGTGGGCGCCTGGCGCGGTTGGATCTCACTGCCGCCGCAGTGGAATCCCTGGGCGCCGCTGGACGTCAAGGCGGAGCCCAACCTGCTGACCCGCTACAAACTGATGCGTCTGCGCGCTGATTCGCAGCTGTGCGATCAGGCGTTGAGCAGCTCCGGATTGCGCGTGACCCGTCAGGCCGACAGCCCGGACGCCAAATGTCCGCTGACCAATGCCCTGCGTGTGCAGGGCGGGGACGTGGCCCTGAGCAGCAGTTTCCTTGCCAGCTGCCGACTCGCCGTGTCGTTTGCCCTGTTCGAGCATCACGCGCTGCAACCTGCGGCGCAGGCGATCTACGGGCAAGCGGTCACGCGGGTCGATCACCTTGGCAGCTTTGCCTGCCGCAATGTCTACAGTCGCGAGAATGGCAGGCTCAGCCAGCACGCGTCGGCCAATGCACTGGATATCGCCGGTTTTCGACTGGCGGATGGCCGGACCGTCAATGTGCTCAAGGATTGGTCGAAGGATAATCAGGATGGAAGATTTTTAAGGCAGGTGCGCGATGGCGCCTGTGGCCTGTTCAGCGTGGTGCTGAGCCCGGATTACAACGCGGCCCATCGCAATCACTTTCATCTGGATGTCGGGCCTTGGTGGGTCTGTCGGTGATGCTTAGGCGGCGAGGCGCAGGTTCTGCAGGATGATCGGGCGTGCCCAGCCGTTATCGAAATCGAGTTGTTTCTGTTGCTCCAGCAGTTCTTCCGGCGAGAACGGCGGGAACGGCTTGTCCAGCAGATCGAGCTCGAACTCGGCGATCGGCAAATGCAGTGGACGCGGTTGCGGTGCGGGACCGGCTTGCGGCAACGGCTGACCGGCGGTGAGCACGATCGGGCGTACCCAGCCGCTCTCGAAGTTTTGCTGTTGCTGCTGGGCAACGATTTCTTCGGCGGGGAACGGTGGGAATGGTTTGTCGGCCAGTTCCATTTCGAACTCGGCAATTGGCAGGAACAGCGGTTCGGGCGGGCGAACTTCGTTGTCTTTCACGTCGCATTCGCGCTGGGAAACGATGTGCGCTAGCAGGTCACTGCCCACGGTAGGTTCAACCGGGCTTTGCAAATCGACCGGTGGAAAATTCAGCGATTGCGGAAGCACTTCACCCGACTGTTCGGCCAGTGCACGGGCAAAGAAATCCTGCCATATGTGACTGACGCCGCCCAGTACCTGGGTATTTCGCAGGTTGTAATCGCCGTAGGGCGAGATAAAGCCTGTGATTGTGGGTTGAATGTCTGACATTTCTCTCGGTCGACGCTCAGCTCTGGCAAAATGCTCGATAGTTTTGTTATCGGCCGTTTTTGCCGATCATTAATTTTTTGAGCGTGTTTTCCCATGATTGATCAACCTGCGGCCTGCCGCATCCATGTCGAGGCGCTGAGCGCGGCCTTCGAGCCCCAGGCCGAGCAATGGGCCGAGCGTCTGGGCCTGCCGTTGCAAGTGACTGATGGCGAGTTCGCGTTGCAGGTGGGTGACCAGGGTCTGCAGCTGCAACAGCTGGGGCCGGACGCGCCCGGACCAGTGCGGGTGGATTTCGTCGAGGGTGGCGCGGCGCATCGCCGGTTGTACGGTGGCGGCAGCGGGCAGATGATCGCCAAGGCCGTCGGCGTCGCCCAAGGCGTGCGTCCGCGTGTGCTGGATGCCACTGCGGGGCTGGGCAAGGATGCGTTCGTGCTGGCTAGCCTGGGCTGCGAGATGAGCCTGATCGAGCGTCAGCCGTTGATTGGTGCCTTGCTTGAAGATGGCCTGGCCCGTGGCGCGGAAGATTTTGACGTAGCGCCCATCGTGGCGCGCATGCGCTTGCTCAAGGGCAATTCGATCGAGGTGATGCGCAATTGGCAGGGCGAACCGCCGCAGGTGATCTACCTCGACCCGATGTTCCCCCATCGTGAGAAAACCGCGCTGGTGAAAAAGGAAATGCGCCTGTTCCGGCCACTGGTTGGGGATGATCCGGATGCGCCGGCTTTGCTTGAAGCCGCCCTGGCCCTGGCCAGCCACCGGGTGGTGGTCAAGCGTCCGCGCAAGGCGCCGTGCATTGAGGGGCCCAAGCCGAGCCATGCACTGGATGGCAAGTCCAGCCGGTATGACATTTATCCGAAGAAAGCGCTCAAGCCCTAAGACCGAGTCGCCTTCATCGCGGGCAAGCCACGCTCCCACAGGATTTGTGTTGAACACAATTTCTATGAATACCTCGAACCCTGTGGGAGCGGGCTTGCCCGCGATGGCGTCAGATCAGCCAACCAATATCTGTCAGGCCTACTCCGGCCGATAAGCCCGCATAAACAATCCCACCACTTCCTGCACATGGCTCTCGGCCGCGTCCCCGGTCAGTGGCTCACCGCAGCCATACAACAACCGAAAATTCCCCGCGCCCTTGAGCAGGCAGAAGAAGTGCTCAGCCGCATTGTGCGGTTTGTCGATACTCAACGCGCCACTTTCGTCGATCCGGGTCAGCAAACGCTCCATGCCATGCAGCATGCGTTGCGGGCCCGCCTCAAAGAAGATTTGCGAGAGTTTCGGGTCCTGGCTGCCCAGGGTCATCATCAACCGATGCAGGTTCACCGACTCGTCGCTGTTGATCAACTGGTGAAAGCCGCGGGCGATGTTCAGCAGTACGGTTTCCACTGCCACGCCTTCGGGCAATTCAAAGAACAGTGACGGCAACTGTTCCTCGCACTTGGCCACCACGGCAGCGGAGAACAGCGTCTCCTTGTCGTTGAAGTGGCTGTAGACCGTGAGCTTCGACACACCGGCCTGCGTAGCGACAGCATCCATGCTGGTGTTGGCATATCCCTTGGTCAGAAACAGCGTTTTCGCTGCATCGAGGATCGCCTGGCGCTTGGCCAGATCCTTGGGGCGGCCCGGGCCATTGGGT
This sequence comes from Pseudomonas sp. G5(2012), assembly GCF_000408945.1. Classification (NCBI taxonomy): domain Bacteria; kingdom Pseudomonadati; phylum Pseudomonadota; class Gammaproteobacteria; order Pseudomonadales; family Pseudomonadaceae; genus Pseudomonas; species Pseudomonas sp. G5(2012). The sequence continues at coordinate 8,282 of NZ_APIO01000087.1, read as the reverse complement.
GCTGAAAGATTGTTCGGCATATTCGCTTTTATTACTGGACTGGTGAGTTTGCTATTAATAACATACTCGTCAGTATAATTATTCCAAGCACCATTGGCGAAAGGTCCTTCACCATGTTCCGCTATGCCTTGCCCCTCGCGTTGCCAGTCACCCTGGCGTTTTTATTGACCGCGTGCGGTCACGAAGAGGCGCCTCAAGTCAGCGTTCGACCGGCCATGGTGGTCCAGCCAGAGCCTTCAACCCAGGCGATGGAAAGTTATCCCGGTGAAGTCCGTGCCCGCTTTGAACCGGAGCTGGCGTTCCGCATTGGCGGAAAAGTCAGCCGACGACTGGTCGACGAAGGGCAGCGGGTCAAGGCCGACCAGCCACTGGCGGAACTCGATCCCCAGGACGTGCGCCTGCAACTGGAGGCCACCCGTGCCCAGGTCGCGGCCGCCGAGGCCAACCTGAACATGGTGCGTGCCGAGCGTGATCGCTATAAAACGCTGATGGAGCGCCAACTGGTCAGTCGCTCGCAGTATGACAATCACGAAAACCTGTACCGGTCCGGTGAAGCGCGTCTTAAACAGATCAAGGCCGAGTTCAACGTCTCCACCAATCAGGCCAGTTACGCGGTGCTGCGGGCGCCGCAAGATGGCGTTGTGGCCAAGCGAGCCGTGGAAGTCGGGCAAGTGGTCGCGGCGGGGCAAACGGTGTTTACCCTGGCCACCGATGGTGAGCGTGAAGTGTTGATCAGCTTGCCGGAGGCAAGCTTCGGCCGCTTCAAGGTGGGTCAACCGGTTTCGGTTGAACTGTGGACGCAACCGGATCAGCGCTTCGCCGGGCACATCCGCGAACTGTCGCCGGCCGCTGATCCAAAGTCGCGCACCTTCGCCGCGCGTATCGCCTTCAATGCGGGCACGGTACCGGCCGAACTCGGCCAGAGCGCCCGTGTCTTCGTTCAGAGCGCCCAATCCGTGCCGTTGTCAGTGCCACTGTCGGCGCTGACCGCGGAGAACGGCGTGACCTACGTCTGGGTCGTCAGCGCCAACAACACCTTGAAAAAGACCCCGGTTCGGGTCGGTGCCTTCGGTGAGAAAACCGTCCCGGTACTCGAAGGCCTCAATGCCAGCGACTGGGTGGTGGCCGCCGGCGTCCATGTGCTTCTCGACGGGCAGTCCGTGCGCCCGGTGGATCGCTCCAACCGCGTGGTCAATCTGGCTGGCAAGGAGTAGTCCCCGATGGGTTTCAATCTTTCTGCCTGGGCGCTGCGCAATCGCCAGATCGTCCTGTTCCTGATGCTCTTGCTGGCGATTGTCGGCGCACTGTCCTACACCAAGCTGGGTCAAAGCGAAGACCCGCCGTTCACCTTCAAGGCCATGGTGATCCGTACCAACTGGCCGGGGGCGACCGCACAGGAAGTCTCGCGCCAGGTCACCGAACGCATTGAAAAGAAGCTGATGGAAACCGGCGAGTACGAGCGCATCGTGTCGTTCTCGCGCCCGGGTGAATCACAGGTGACCTTCATCGCCCGAGACTCCATGCACTCGGTGGAGATACCGGACCTCTGGTATCAGGTGCGCAAGAAGGTCAGCGATATTCGTCATACCCTGCCGCCAGGTATCCAGGGGCCGTTCTTCAACGATGAATTCGGCACCACCTTCGGCAATATCTACGCCCTGACCGGTGAAGGTTTCGATTACGCCGTGCTCAAGGACTACGCCGACCGCATCCAGATCCAGCTGCAACGGGTCAAGGATGTGGGCAAGGTCGACCTGCTCGGTTTGCAGGACGAAAAGATCTGGATCGAGTTGTCCAACGTCAAGCTCGCCACCCTCGGATTGCCGCTGGCGGCGGTGCAGCAAGCCCTTGAAGAACAGAATGCGGTGTCCACCGCCGGCTTCTTCGAAACCACCAGCGAACGATTGCAGCTACGGGTCTCGGGGAATTTCCAGACGGTCGAAGAGATCAAGAACTTCCCGATTCGTGTCGGCGATCGTACGTTCCGCATCGCCGATGTCGCCAACGTGCGCCGCGGTTTCAACGATCCACCGGCGCCGCGCATGCGCTTCATGGGTGAAGACGCCATTGGCCTGGCCGTGGCCATGAAGGACGGCGGCGACATTCTGGTGCTGGGCAAGGCCCTGGAAATCGAGTTTGCCCGTATCCAGAAGAACCTCCCGGCCGGCATGCAGTTGCGCAAGGTCTCGGACCAACCGGCCGCCGTGAAAACCGGCGTCGGCGAATTCGTCCAGGTGCTGGTCGAAGCGCTGGCCATCGTCTTGCTGGTGAGCTTCTTCTCCCTCGGGGTGCGCACCGGCATGGTGGTGGCCCTGGCCATCCCGCTGGTATTGGCGATGACGTTCGCCTGCATGTATTACCTCGGGATAGGCCTGCACAAGATCTCCCTCGGCGCCCTGGTGCTGGCGCTGGGCTTGCTGGTGGACGACGCCATCATCGCCGTGGAAATGATGGCGATCAAAATGGAGCAGGGCTTCGACCGGATCAAGGCGGCGAGTTATGCCTGGACCAGCACCGCGTTCCCGATGCTCACCGGTACGCTGATCACCGCCGCCGGTTTCCTGCCCATCGCTACCGCGCAATCGGGCACCGGCGAATACACCCGTTCGATCTTTGAAGTGGTGACCATTGCACTGGTGGCGTCCTGGGTGGCGGCGGTGCTCTTCGTGCCTTATCTGGGGGAAAAGCTCCTGCCGGACCTGGCGAAAATTCACGCGGCCAAACATGGCACTGATCAACCCGATCCCTATGGCACGTCGTTTTATCAACGCGTACGGCGTCTGGTGGAGTGGTGCGTGCGCTGGCGCAAGACCGTGATCACGGCGACTGTGGTGCTGTTCATTGCCTCCATCGTGCTGTTTCGATTTGTGCCTCAACAGTTCTTCCCGGCCTCGGGCCGACTGGAGTTGATGGTCGACCTGAAGCTGGCCGAAGGCGCGTCCCTGAGCAATACGGCCGAGGAGGTCAAGCGCCTCGAAGCGTTGCTCAAGGACAAAGCCGGCATCGACAACTACGTGGCCTACGTCGGGACCGGCTCACCGCGTTTTTACCTGCCGCTTGATCAGCAATTGCCAGCAGCGAGCTTCGCCCAGTTCGTCGTCCTGGCAAAAACCATCGAAGATCGCGAACCCTTGCGCACCTGGCTGATCACGACCCTCAACGAACAATTTCCGGCCTTGCGCTCGCGGGTCACGCGCCTGGAGAACGGTCCGCCGGTTGGCTATCCGGTGCAATTCCGGGTGACCGGTGAGCACATCGAGGAAGTCCGCGCACTGGCCCGAAAGGTCGCGGCCAAGGTTCGCGAAAACCCGCATGTGGTCAACGTCCACCTGGACTGGGAAGAGCCCAGCAAGGTCGTCTATCTGAATATCGATCAGGACCGTGCACGGGCATTGGGCGTGAGCACGGCAAACCTGTCGAAGTTCCTGCAGAGCTCGCTGACCGGTTCCAGCGTCAGCCAGTACCGCGAAGACAACGAGTTGATCGAGATCCTGTTGCGCGGCACCGTGCATGAGCGCACCGAACTGTCGCTGCTGCCAAGCCTGGCGGTGCCGACCGACAATGGTCGCAGCGTTGCGCTGTCGCAGATCGCGACCCTGGAATACGGCTTTGAAGAAGGCGTGATCTGGCACCGTAATCGCCTGCCCAACGTGACGGTTCGCGCCGACATCTATGGCAAGGAACAACCGGCGACCCTGGTGCAGCAGATCATGCCGACCCTCGATCCGATCCGCGCCGAATTGCCGGATGGCTATCTACTGGATGTCGGCGGTACGGTCGAGGATTCCGCTCGCGGGCAGAACTCGGTGAAGGCTGGCGTGCCGTTGTTCATCGTGGTGGTGTTGACGTTGCTGATGCTGCAGTTGCGCAGCTTCTCCCGCACGGCGATGGTGTTCCTGACGGCGCCCCTGGGGTTGATCGGGGTGACGCTGTTCCTGATGGTGTTCCGCCAGCCGTTCGGGTTTGTGGCCATGCTTGGGACCATCGCGTTGTCGGGGATGATCATGCGCAACTCGGTGATCCTGGTGGATCAGATCGAGCAGGATATCGCGGCCGGGTTGAAGCCGTGGCAGGCGATTATTGAGGCGACCGTGCGGCGGTTCAGGCCGATTGTGCTGACGGCGCTGGCTGCTGTTCTGGCGATGATTCCATTGTCGCGCAGTGTGTTTTTCGGGCCGATGGCGGTGGCGATCATGGGCGGTTTGATCGTGGCGACGGCGTTGACGTTGTTGTTTTTGCCTGCGTTGTATGCGGCTTGGTTCCGGGTCAAGAAAGAAACGGCCTGAGTTCGTTGGACTTGGCGGCCTTTGGGCCGACCAAGCTCTGGTTTTCGAGTACATATCCGTTTCTGCGGTAAGGGCGGCTGACGGTTTCGCCCTTACGGCGACTCACTTTTTTTCAAACCCCTCCGGTTGGCTTCGCTGGCACCTACATGCAGCGTGTTCGACTGCGTCGAACGGCGCTGCGCGCCACTCCCCGGATGAACACCTCCGCTCAGCCTCCCGAAGGGACGGGTGGATCAAGATCAACAGCTGAAGGCGAGCTAACGCTCGGCCTGATGAGTGGTGAAGAGCGGAGGGTGTATACCCTGTGGGAGCGGGCTTGCTCGCGAAGGCGGCCTGCTGGCCGACCTGCATCTGGCGGATGTACCTGATCCCCTGTGGGAGCGGGCTTGCCCGCGAAGGCGGCCTGCCAGCCGACCTGCATCTTGATCGTTCCCACGCTCTGCGTGGGAATGCCGCCGGCGTCACGGGATGCATTCCCACGCGGGCGTGGGAACGATCAGGGTGGTGGCTTAGAGCGTACCAAACACCTTCTTCGCCAAACTGGTCGCCGCCGCCGTCGGGTTCTGGCGGATGGTTTCTTCCTGTTTGCCGATCATTTCGAACAAACCGTTCAACGCCTGCTCGGTCACGTAGTTTTCGACGTTGGCACTCTTCGCGTCGATCACGCCCATGGTCGCGGCCTGCCCGGCGAATGAGTTGTACTGCTGGGCCAGGCCAACCTGGTCGGTGGCTTGCTTGACGATGGGCAGGAATTTGGCGCGGATTTGTTCGCGGCTGGTCTTGTTCAGGTACTGGGTGGCCGAGTCATTGCCGCCGCTGAGAATGCCCTTGGCATCGTCGACCGTCATCTTCTTCACGGCGTCGACGAGGATCGGTTGGGCCTGGACCACGGCGGTTTCCGCCGCTTTGTTCATGCTGGCTTCCAGTTGATCGACCTGATCGCCCATGCCGAACTGTTTCATTTTGCTGGCAACTTTGCCCAGTTTGCCCGGCAGTTCGATCTTCACGTCCGGGTTGTTGCTGAAGCCGCCCGGGGTGCCGAGTTGTTTCACCGCCAGTTGCGCGCCTTGGGTCAGGGCGTCCTTGAGACCGCCGGTGGCGTCTTTTTGCGACAGGTCGCTCAGAGACAGTGCCAGGGCGCTGGCAGAGATCATCAAGCCTGCGCACAGGCCGGCAAAACGGAGGGTAGGGCGGAGCATGGCAACTTCCTTTTTCAAAGACACTTATTTGAATAAGCTCTAGCGGGCCGCGTCAACGCGGACCTTCACGGGCTGCGGATCGGAGCCGTCCAGGCGCACGGCGTGATTTTCGGTGGTGATAAACAGCAGTTTGCCATCGACTTCGATGCGTGCGTTGATCGAGTAACGGTGGTTGGGCTCGATCTTCAGCGGGTCGTAGCTCAGGTGGAACGGTAGCGGCACCTGGCCTTTGACCGGGCCACGTTGTTCGTCGATGACCTTGGCCGGGGCGTCGGCGAGTGAGATGTCTTGCAGGCTGACACTCAGGATTGCCGTCGGTGGCAGTGCAATGCGTTGCAGGTAGAAGACTTCGCCATCAAGGGATGCCTTGGGCGCGGGAGTCGGGTGCTGGCAGGCTGTCAGCAGCACTGCGGCTGCTATCAGGGAAAGCTTTTTCATTGGCAGATCTCCGTATCGACGGCACCAGGACCGACTGGCGCCTTGATCAATCTAGACGGTTTGTTCGGGCGTAGCGGGTTGGTCGGCGGCATCTTCACTGCGATGCAGCGCCACCTGACGGATCGACAAGCGAATCTCCGCCGACAGCACCCGCTTCGCCGCACCTTCGGCCAACTCCCCCAGCAGCTCGTGATAGCTCAGCTTGCCGGCTTCATCGCGCTTGAGCACGTCCAGGTCCAGCAAAGTCTGGATGAAATGGCGGAACAGGCTCTTGTCGAAGAACTCCGGGGCGTTCAGGCCATGCAGGATCGACAGGCGCTGGGCCATGACCGTGCACAGGTCTTCCAGTTCTTCGGCGCTGATGCTGTTCTGGCCGCTGTTGAGCAGCAGGGACACCGTCATGTAGAAGCGCTGCAAGGTCTGGGCAATGCTTTTCGATAGCAGCGTCAACAGCACGAAATGCCGTGAACTTGGGGCCGGACGCAGGTAGACGTCATTCTCGAAACGCAGCAGGCCTTGTTCGACGAACGCTTGCAGCCATTGGTCGATCACCCCGTCCAACTCGTCCAGCGGCCAGCGAATGAACAGTTCCGCTTGCAGGTAGGGGTACAGCGCACGGGTGTAGCGCAGGATCTGTTCGCGGCTCATGCGCGAGGCGCTCTGGAAGAAGCTCGCCAGCAGCGCCGGCAGCGCGAAGATGTGCAGTACGTTGTTGCGGTAGTAGGTCATCAGGACGGCGTTTTGCTCGTCCAGATAGAGAATCTTGCCCAACGCATCGCTTTGTTCCGAGAGCAGGTCCATGTCCTTTACATGCTCGATCAACGCTCGGCCATCACCTTCGGGCAGGGTGGTGTGCGGCGAGTACGGGACTTTGCGCAACAGCGCCAGATACAGGTCGAGAACCCGCGCCATGGCGCGATCATCCAGGGCCAGGCGGCTTGTGGACAGCAGCGCCAGCGCGACCAGGTTGACCGGATTGATCGCCGCCGCTTCGTTCAGGTGCTGCGCGACTTTTTGACCAAGGCGGTTGGTGGTTTCGTTGAGCCAGGCGGGTTTGAACTGGGGACCCAGTTCCTGCTCGCGCCAGTCCGGCTGCTCGCTGTCGAGAAATTGCGCCAGTTTGATCGGCTCACCAAAGTTCACCGCGACTTGACCGAAGCGCTGCTTGAGCGCGCCGATGACCTTGAAGATGTCGAAGATCGATTCTTTCTTCTTGCTCGCGCCACGCAACTCGCCCAGGTAGGTCCGGCCTTCCAGCACGCGCTCGTAGCCGATGTAAACCGGCACGAAGACAATGGGCATGCGTGACGAACGCAGGAAGCTGCGCAGGGTGATTGCCAGCATCCCGGTTTTCGGTTGCAGCATGCGCCCGGTGCGCGAACGGCCGCCCTCGACGAAGTACTCCACCGGGAAGCCCTTGGTGAACAGGGTGTGCAGGTATTCGTTGAACACCGAGGTGTACAGCGGATTGCCCTTGAAGGTGCGGCGCATGAAGAAGGCGCCGCCACGGCGCAGCAGGCCGCCAATCCCGGGCATGTTGAGGTTGATCCCGGCGGCGATGTGCGGCGGGGTCAGGCCATTGCGAAACAGCAGGTAGGACAGCAGCAGGTAGTCGATGTGGCTGCGATGGCAGGGTACATAGATCACTTCGTAACCCGGGGCAACCTTTTGTACGCCTTCGATGTTGTTGACCTTGATGCCATCGTAGATTTTGTTCCAGAACCAGCTCAGCACCACTTCCATGAAGCGGATGGCGGTGTAGGTGTAGTCCGAGGCGATCTCGTTGCCGTACCGCAGGGCCAGGGCCTTGGCTTTCTCCGGCGAGATGTTCTCGCGCTCGGCTTCGTCGAGGATCGCCTGCTTTACCAGCGGCTGGTTGACCAGACCCTTGACCAGGTTGCGACGGTGGGAAATATCCGGACCGATGACCGCGGCTTTCAGGTTGCGAAAGTGCACCCGCAGAATTCGTTGGGCCATGCGCACGGTGCGCTCGTGACCTTTGTCGTGCTCGATCAGTTCACGCAGGTGGATCGGCGCGGAGAACTGCACGCGGGTCTTGCGCCCCAGCACGATGATGCTCAGCAGGCGGCGCAAGCGCCCGGTGACCGCCCAACTGTCGGCGAACAACAGTTTCCACGGGCTGTTTTCGCTGTCCGGCGACTGCCCCCAGAACACGCTGACCGGAATGATCTGCGCATCTTCGGCGGCGTTCTGGCTCAAGGCACTGACCAGGCGGGGCAAGGGGGGGGGGGGGCCGCGCCTGTCCTGGCGCCCGAGCCCGTCCGGGTCCGGGGGGCGGGAGAAGAACGCGGCCGGGTGCAGCAGGTTGCTGCCCGGCACCGCGAGCAACGAGCCCGGC
>NZ_APIO01000086.1:0-33654 GCF_000408945.1 Pseudomonas sp. G5(2012) | reverse complement strand
GCTCGCTCCTACAGTAGTGCCTTCAATGCCAGGGATACTTCCTCTCCCACTCCCAGGCATGCGCCACGATCTGTTCCAACCGGGCGTATTGCGGTCGCCAGCCCAGCAGTGTGTTGGCCCTGGACGCATCCGCCACCAACCGTGGCGGGTCGCCAGCGCGGCGTGAAGCTTCGCCGATGTAGATGTCCCGGCCGGTCACGCGGCGCGCGGTGTCGATCACTTGTTGCACCGAGAAGCCCTGGCCATTGCCCAGGTTGAACGCCGTGCTGCTGCCACCCTTGAATAAATAGTCCACGGCCAGGGCGTGCGCGGCCACCAGGTCACAAACGTGGATGTAGTCGCGGATACAGGTGCCGTCCGGCGTGTCGTAGTCAAAGCCATAGACGGTGATGGTTTTGCGCCGTCCGGAAGCGGCCTGCAGGATCAGCGGCAGCAGATGGGTTTCCGGTTCATGGCGTTCACCCAACTGCCCGTCAGGGTCCGCGCCGGCGGCGTTGAAGTAGCGCAGGCAGACCGACTTGAGCCCGTAGGCGCGGTCGAAATCTTCCAGCATCTGCTCCACCATCCACTTGGTGCGACCATAGGGGTTGATCGCGGCCTTGGGGTGCGCTTCATCGATGGGCACGTATTGCGGGTCGCCATAAACGGCGGCGGTCGAGGAGAAAATGAAGCGTTTGACCCCGGCGCGAACCATGGCCTTGAGCAGCGTCAGGGTGGCCGCCAGGTTGTTCTGGTAGTACTTGGCCGGTTCGGTGACGGATTCGCCCACCTGTATGAAGGAGGCGAAGTGGAACACGGCATCGAAGTGGTGGCTGGCGAACAAGGCGTCCAGCGCCTGGGCGTCGGCGATGTCGAGCTCGACCAGTGTTCCGCCCAGCAACGCGCTGCGATAGCCCGTGGAAAAGTTGTCCGCCACCACCAGTTCGTGCCCCGCGCCAAGCAACTGCTTGACCATGTGTGAACCGATGTAGCCTGCGCCGCCAATCACCAGGAATTTCATGCCGCCTCTCCTTGATATTGTTGCGGTGTCAGCGCAAGGCGGCTGACCCGTCCTTTAAAAGGTCTTTGCCGTCACTTCAGATTTTCACTCGCTTGCGATGCTTTTTTCAGGAATAACCAATTGGACGCCTGCAGGCCGTCAAATTTGATGGTGTAGCGGCCATCCAGGTAGGTGGCAGGCAGTTTCCCCAGTTGCCCAAGGGGGCCGCCCTGGGTGAACAGCGTCAAGCCCGGGGGGGCCTGGATGGACAGCGTGCCCTCCAGAGGCTCGACATGGAAAGGCGTCTTGTCGTTGTCCTTGGGGACAGCCCGGGTGCCCAGGGAAATCAGCAGGTCTGCGGACTTGCCGACGGGCACGCCGTCCAGGCTTTGCACCACGACGCTGGCGTAGGCGGTCTTGAGTTGCACCTGGATATTGCCCAACTGGATCGAATTGCCGCCGATCCAGCCGGTGGCCGCCTGGGTGCGAGGCGTATCGATGGTGTAGAGGCCTTGTTTCCAGTTGCGCTTGAGTTCACCGGTGTCCGTGGTGGATTCGCTGGCCGTGGCGTCCAATAGAGACTGTGCCGGATCGTGGAACACCTGTGCGTTCCTGGCGATGATGCCCGGTTGCAACCAGGGCAGTTGCGGCGTCTGTGGCATGGCAATTTGCAGCTTGCCTTTCTCCATGGCGGTGCGCAGCAGGGCCGAGCTGTCGGGTGTAATGCGTTGGTTGAACAGGGTTTCTGGCGTCGGCGCGAAGACATAGGTGGTCTTGGCTTCGTGAACGTCGCCGCGACGATAAAGCAGGGCGGCGGCGGGCAGGGTGGCCAACATGGCCGGGTCGTTGTAGGCGTGCCAGTTGCCGGCTGACTCCGATTGCCCGGTGAGTGGTTCCTGGCTATAGGCATATTGCATCAGCGCATCCCAGCCCTGATGGCTGGCCGTGCCGGCCATGTACAGAGGCAGCGAGTGGCGGTCGGCTATCGGGAAGGGTTCGTTGTTCCATTCGGTGACGGTCAGGGGTTTGCCGACGACCTGGCCGGCGCCAATCCAGTCCACCAGGCTGGCGCTGGCCAGCGGGTTTTTCTCAAGGGTCCCCGGGCCACCGTAGATATGCACGTCGACCACGTCACCGGCGGTCAGGGCGGGCAGGGCGCTCAGGCCATTGCCGCCCCAACTGCTGGTCGTGGCAATCGGCACTTTCACGCCGGTCTCGCGCAACGACTCGATCATGTCTACGTTGAAGCGCCGTTCCAGGTCGTTGAGGAACAGCTTGGCGGGGCCAGGCTCCCAGGATCGCCAGGTCTGGTCTTCAGGCAGGTTGTGCTGTTTGGCGAAGGCTTTGGCAGCCTTCATGTACAGTTCGTTGTGCTTGGGCACGGACTTGTCGGGCAACAGGGCGTTGCCATAGTGTTGGGTGATGTCGTTTTCGTTGGTGATCAGCACGGCGGCAACCGCCGGGTCATCCTTGTAGGCCAGGCCCGTGTAGCTGTTCACGTGGCTCAGATAATCCTTGGCAAAGCGTTTCATGGCCCGCTGGATCGTCTCGTTTACGTACGCATAGCCCTTGAGGTCGGCGATGCCATACTCGTTCTTCGGCAATTCATCGAAGGCAAAGATGTTGTCGTTAGCCCAGAGGGCTCGTTGAACGTGCATGTCGAGCCATACATAGATGCCCTCATCCTTGAGGCTCTTGATCCACAAGTCGAGCTTCTTCAGCGATTCTTCGCTCAGGCGCTGGGTATCATGCACTTTCCTGCCGTCACCGAAGATGTTGGGAAGGACCCACCACGAATCATGGTGGTGCAGTCGCGCCAGATTGAAACCCAGGGCCGAGAGACGCTTGGCCTGCAGCTTGATCGCATCGTCGGGTGTTTGAAATAACGTATAGGCCGACAGGTTGGTGCCCCAGAAGCGCGCCGGGGTGTTGTCGGCAAACAGCAGTTGCTCGCCCACAGCCTTGACGAAACCACGCTTGCCTGCAGGTTTTTCCGGGGCATTGAGAAAGGACAGGTCGACCGGTGCGGTTTTCCAGTCCAGTCGATCGCTCGGCCAGCTTTTCGGATCCGCAATTCCAAAGCGCTCGGCGGCGGTCGGCCCCAGCACCACATCGCCAGATACGCTGAACGTGGCTTTGAAGTTTTCGCGACCGGGCTTGATCCGGTCCTTGTAGAGAAACGCCCGCACCTGGGATCGATCACCCGGTTCGAAATACACCCTCGCCAGCGCGGGTTCGAAGCGCATCTCGATGCGCCGCCCCTGGGCATTGCCCCAGGTCCAGCCACGGTTGCCAGGCAGCAACACCGGCTCACCCATTGCTTCGGCAAGGGCCGGGTCGAAGTTGAAGACGATACCCCCGCCCATCACGTTCGTCTTGAGGCTGCGGGCATCCAGCACAAGGTTGATGCTCAACGTCTGCTCGTCTTGCTTGCGTATCTGCCCGGTCGCATCGAAATCGAGCTTCTGGCTCTTGCCCTCCATGGCGTAGACAAAGGGCGAGATCACCTTGAGCGAGGGGGTGAAATCCGCCCAGTCCCAGTTGCCACCCCAAAAGACGAATTGAGAGGCCATGGCAGGGCTGCCACCACGCGTGACCTGGGGCAGGCCGCTGCGTTCATCCACGCTGGCGACCCACTCCGCCGCCCGGGTACTCAATGGCCAAATGGCAACGGTCAGGAGAAAGACTGACAGCAAAGGCATGCGGTAAAAAAAACACGTCATGAGCGTTACCAGGTCTGTAGGAGGGTACTCTTGCTGCTTGCTGTCTCTGCGCGCTTGAGCCTGCGCGCCATCTGAGCATAGGACACGCCCAGCCCGGCTACCGACCAATACACCACGGGGATGACCGTAATGCTGCTGACGGTGATGATGGTCACCAGTATTCCGGCCAGTGTCGCCAGCAAGGCACGTCCAAGTCGCCGCGACTCATCCTCCTGCTTGGGGAACGAACGCATCGCCTTGCGAATACCAAGCGCAATGGTGGCGAAAAAAGCCACGAACAGCGTCAGCCCGATAAAGCCCATTTGCAGGGCGATGCCGATATAGGTGTTGACGATGTCGATGATGCCCTGGCCCTGGATCATTGACTGCATTTCAGGGGTGCTGCGGTAATCGAAGGAACCCAGCCATGGATTGCGCTGGATGACGATCAACGAGTTATCGATCAAGCGCTGGCGGTAGGTGATGTTCTCGACTTCTACAGAGCCGATGAAGGGCAGCAGATCAAGGATTTTCTGTCCGCCGGGCAAGATGGCCAACAGGGGCAGGGCGAGCAAGGCGGCGCCCCCGAGCAGCACCAGGCGCCTGACCGCATAACGGCCGGTGCCGATGAACATGACGATCATGACGGCGGCACCGATCCACGGGCCGCGCGACAGCGGCGCAAACAGTCCTCCAGCGAGCAGCAGGGCACCGAGTCGTCGCTGCAGTTTGCTGCGCACACCCTCCTGCAGGAACAGGTAAAAGCCGATGGCCACGGCGATGACATAGCCCAGCGCAATGGCCTGGCCAGTGGTGACGCTGGCGCGCAGCGAGCCGCCACGGCTGAGATAGGTGGCGATTTCCCATTGCACGCCCATGGCGTAGGTCAGCCCGTTGTACAGCAGCCATCGGCGGGTATATTCGAAGAGACCGATCAGCGACAGCAGCATGGCGGCGAGTAAAAAGGCCAACAGCGCATCCTTGAAGTCGCTGACATTCTTCATGGATCGACTGGCAACGTAGTAAGGCAAAAAAACATCGACGAACAGATAGAGCGATTGACGCAAGGTGTCGGTGGGCGTGGTCTGGCGCAGGAAAAGCGCAGACGTCAGCAGCAGGTAGGCCAGCAGCAGTTTGTCCGGCAGTGTGCGCCCGAAGGGCAGTGTGTCCGGCCGCTTGCGCAACGCCAGAAAAGCCGGGAGCAACACGCACAGTGCCAGTAGTCGTACATGGTTCAGGTCAAAAAGATAGTTGACCAGGCCGAAGCCGGGGACCTGCGCATTGGCGGGTGGAATGAGAAACAACAGCATGAAAAACAATGCGAGGGGATTGCGCTCACGCTGTCGCGTCACCGCCAGAATGATTGCGGTAACGCCCGCGTACACCCAGAAGCTATGGGAAAAAAAGGCTAGCAGCGTCAATCCGAACCAAAGGTTGCGCCGGCGGGTGAAATCACTCAGTGGGATCAGATCGGCCGCCGGTCGCCGTGCAAAAGCGAAGACGATACCGGCAAGGACCAGGATGACGACTAACGCGCGAAAGTGCTCAGGCATGGGCTACCGACTTATTTGATGAGAGAGCGATGGCTAATGGCTAGTGGTTTGCCTAATAGCGACTATAGTACCTTTCGAGTCGTTCAATACGGGGATTGATGTTATGCCGTCAGTTAACATATCGCCAACGTTCAGCCTTCGTCGTCGAGCGATATCTGCTGGGGCATGGAACCTGGGGGCGCTGGTCACTTCACAAGTGATACGCCTGGGCGGCAACCTGGTGATGACCCGTCTGCTGATGCCGGAAATGTTCGGCATCATCGCCATTGCTACCACCGTTTTGTTCGTCCTGCACCTGCTCTCCGATGTGGGGTTGCGCCAGAACATCCTCCAGAGTCCACGCGGCGACGACCCGGTATTCCTCAATACCCTCTGGACCGTGCAGATCGTGCGCGGCTTCGTGCTGTTCGCCTTTACGCTGTTGCTGGCAGCCGCTGCCTGGTATTCGCAAGTCATCGATTTCTGGTCGCACAACTCCACCTACGCCGCCCCTGAGTTGCCGATGGTGTTGGCCTGGACCGGTGTTACCGCGATCATCTACGGGTTCCAGTCGACGAAAGTCGACCTGGCCGTCCGCGCTTTCCAGCAAAAGAAAGTGGTGATCGCCGAGTTCGTCTCCCAGGTCGTAGGCCTGTTGGTGATGCTGGTCATCGGTTACTTCACCCATTCCATCTGGTCGCTGGTGGCGGCCGGCCTGGTCACGGCCCTGGTCAGCACGTTGCTTGGGCATTTCTGGTTCGAGGGGCCGTCCAACAGTCTGCGCTGGGAACGCGCCGCACTCCACGAACTGATGGTCTTCGGTCGCTGGATCCTGTTGTCTTCGGCCGTGGGCGTACTGTCCATGCAGGGTGACCGGATCATTTTCGGCGGCAGCATGACAGTCTTCGAAATGGGCGTGTATTCGATTGCCGTGCTGATTCTTGGCGCTTTGCAGACCGGCGTATTGAAAGTGGTCGGGGCCGTGGCCCTGCCAGCCTTCGGCGAAGCCGCGAGAACCAACGACTTCGAGCGCCTGCGCAGTTTGTATTACCGCTTCAAGATGATGGTCGACGTTGCGTTGCTATTTCTTTGCGGGTTCCTCTGGGTCACCAGTCCACTCATCATCAAAGTGTTGTACGACGACCGTTACGCCCAGGCCGGCCACATGATGGCCGTGCTCTCGACGTCGTTTTTCGTGATGCGCTACATCGTGGCCAATCAAATCTGGATCGCCCTGGGGCTTACCAAGTACCAGGCCATCGACAACATCATCCGTGTGGTGTCGTTATGGGTGCTGGTCCCGCTGTTACTGGCTTTCGGTGGGGTCGATTGGGCGATCTGGGGCGTCGCGCTGCATACGTTGCCGACCTTGGTGTTGGTTGTGTATGTCAATCGTCGCGTGGGTATTCTCGATATCAAGCGCGAGCTGATTGTGTTGCCTATGCTGGTGGTAGGGGCGTTGTGCGGGGAGCTGGTGCTGGTCGTTTTCAAGTGGCTTTTCGATTTAAGCGCTTGACCGGTTTTTCTTGACGTTGAAGCACCCTTTGAATCTCGGACGCAAATCTCGATCCAGTGGAGTCGTGAGTGATGAGTGAACGCGTGTTGAATACCTCTGTCATCAGTCGCAGGGGACTCATTCGGGCATTTGCCCTGTTAAGCCTGGGGGGGCTGGCGATGAAATTTACCGGGGTTGGGGCTCGGCCTACTGCAGGAAAATCGGAGTTTGTCGTGATCAACGGGTGGGTATTACCTGCCGCGCATTTCCGGTAACTGCAAATATGATCAAAGACTACCAAACGCAGAAAGACCTGCGCGATCACTATGATTTCTGCATCGTTGGTGCAGGCCCGGCCGGCATTACGCTGGCCTTGCGTTTGGCTGGCAATGGCTGGCGTGTAGTGCTTCTGGAGGGCGGGGGGCGCGAGTATGCCGCGTATTCGCAGAACCTCTACAAGTGTCCTTCGACGGGGCTGGATGTCTTCGCTGAAGAAACCCGCCTGCGCTATCTGGGTGGCACCTCCAATCATTGGGCAGGTCGTTGCCGCCCCTTCGAGCCTTCCGACTTTGCCCTGTCCCCACCGGTGAACTTGCCCGGTTGGCCCATCGCGTTTTCCGAGATGGAGCGCAATCTGCCAGCGGCCATGGCCATTCTGGACTTGCCGCTGGACTCGGGGTTCAAGACCGTCAACGCGGCCTTTAAAAGCGATGAATTCGAAGCCGACCGTTTCCTGCTCAGTCCACCGACCCGATTTGCACAAAAGTATGCCAAGGAACTCGAGGAGACCGAGGGCCTGGATGTCTTCATCAATTGCAATTGCGTCGACCTCGATTTCGACAGCAACACCGGCCGCATCACCGCCGTCGTGGTGTCCGATTACGAACGCCAGCAAGAGCGTGTCTTGGCCAAGCAATTCATCCTGGCCACCGGTGCGATCGAAAATGCCAGGCAGTTGCTCAACAGCAAGTCATTGGCCGCTGCCGGCGTTATCACGGAGGATGGCCTGGTCGGTCGATGCTTCATGGAACACCTGAACATCGCCCTCGGTACCTTCATCCTCAACGAAGGTGAAAGCCGGGAGGCCAGGCAGTTCTTCACCAAGGATGCGTTTGTGATCGAGCATCATTCCGGTAAAGGCAATGTCACCGCGTCCTTGGTGTCGGCGGTGGAAACCTATGGACGCTTGGCGGCAATCAAGGGTTTTTTCGAGAACCTGGCCTGCAAGGCAGGCATGGCGCACAAGATCGAGTTCATTGCCAAGTTCAACTGTCCCGGTGACGGGGAGCTCGGAACGATGATCGAGCAGTTTCCCAACCGCAACAGTCGCGTCTCGTTGACGCAAGAACACGATGACCTGGGGATGAGAATGGTCAACGTCCATTGGGAGCTCGCCCCTGAAGACAGGGAGACCATAAAAAGCATCGGCCTGGAGGTGGCAAAGTGTTTTGCCGAAGAAGGGCTTGGCTATGTCAAGTTGGAGGAAGCGGTGTATGACGTTTCCCTGCCGCTCAAAGTCGTGCCGCATGCCCATCACATGGGCACTACGCGGATGGCCAGCTCCCCTGAATTCGGGGTGGTCGATGAGAACAGCAAAGTGTTCGGCACCAATAACCTGTACGTCGCTGGCAGCAGTGTGTTTGCAACGGCCGGCGCGAGCAATCCAACCATGCCGCTGTTGCAGCTGACGCTGCGGTTGGCGGATTACCTCAACCATCAAATGGGCCCTGCGGCAGGCAGGTATTCTTGAGTGAAACAGTCTTAGGGAGAGCCACCAAAGCAGGGTGCCACTAGAACAACAACCATGGTGCATCTGGTCTTGGTACCGATGTGAAACGCTGACATTTGTGAGGCTGACAGGATGATTGGGCTAGCAAAGCGTGCAATACGTTACTACGTCAATAAAACGGGTCGGGGGAAGGGTTTATTCAAGAAATTTTGCCACCCCACAGGCTTCGAATGGGCAAACTACCTGGCGCGCTGGGGAGGCATTCATTCGGTCGGAAAGGGAGTATGGATCAATCCCGGCTGCAACATCCCCGACCCTTCGCTATTACGCATCGGCAACAACGTCGGCTTGTCCGATTGCACGATATTCGGGCATGACGGGCTGATTGGCGTGTTCGAAATCAGCGCGGGTAAACAGCTCGACTCCGTCGGTGCGGTCGATATATTCGACAACTGTTTCATCGGTTACCAGGCCATCGTCATGCCGGGCCGCAAAATCGGTCCGAATTCAATCGTTGCCGCCGGTGCCGTGGTCACCCGGGATGTTCCGCCCGGTGTCGTGGTGGGCGGGAACCCGGCGAAGGTGCTCTGCACCGTTGAAGACCTGATCAAGAAAATCGAAGAGCGTTGCGAAGCCTATCCCTGGATGGAACTCATCCGCCAGCGCGGCACGCACTTCGACCCGGATTACGAGCCCAAGCTCAAGGCCATGAGGGCGCAGTACTTCTTTGGCGAGAAAGCCAATGAGTAGCGCGTCCCTGGATGTGCTCGTCGTCAACTACAACACGGCGGGTCTGTTGCAGCCCATGTTCAATGCGCTGCGCCAGTCCAAGAGTACCGACCACGCACGCTACCTGGTGGTGGACAACGCTTCGGCGGACAACTCGCTGGATTGCCTGGGCGATATTTGTCCAGAGGCCGTGTTGCTGGCCAATAAAGACAATGTTGGCTTTGGCCGGGCCAATAATCAGCTGGTTGAACACCTGCAGGGCAAGTACGCGTTGCTGCTCAACACCGACGCGTTTGTGTCCGACGACACCCTGGCCAAGACCCTGGAGTACATGGAGGCTCATCCCGATTGTGGGATCCTCGGTGTACGCCTGGTCGGTCGGGACGGCGAGATGCAACCGTCCTGCCGTTATTTTCCGACGCCGCTGAATGTCTTCCTCGTGACGGCCGGCCTTGAACGCTTCTTCCCGTGGGTGAAACTGGTCGACGACCTGGACTGGGATCATGCCTCGGTGCGCGAGTGTGACTGGGTACCCGGTTGCTATTACCTGATCCGCCGTGAAGTGATCGACAAGGTCGGCCTGTTCGATCCGCGCTATTTCCTCTACTACGAGGAAGTGGATCACTGCCGGCGCGTCAAGGAGGCGGGCTGGAAGGTAGTCTACTACCCCCACACGTCGGTGGTGCATATCGGTGGCGAGAGTGCCAAGTCGGTCGACAAACTGAACATGGACGGCCGACAGCTGCAGACCCTGCAAATCGAAAGCGAGCTGTTGTACTTCCGCAAGCATCACGGTTTGCCGGGGTTGGCCTTGCACATGCTGCTGGTATGCCTGTGCGACCTGATCCTGGGGCTCAAGGCTTTGTTGAAAGGTCGCGGTCGGGCCGCCATCAAGGCGTGTTGGCAACACACACGTGTGACCTGGGCACTGTTGCGTAAAACCAAACTCGGTAGCCAACCCACACGGTAGGTCAGTCCATGTTCGAAAACATACGTGCGGACTTGCGAGCATACGAGGGTGATTGGGGCGCCCAGGGTTTCTGGGTGATGCTGGTGTATCGCTTCGGGCGCTGGCGCTACGGCGTGCGCCCGGCGCTGCTGCGCAAATTGCTGTCCTTTATCTACAAAGTGCTGTTCAAGCTGGTGCAGATCGTAACGGGCATCGAGCTGCCGTGCGAGGTGGTGGTCGGGCGCAACTTCGTCATCGATCATTTCGGCGGCATCGTGATCAGTGGTTATGCGCAGTTCGGCGATGACTGCCGTATCCGCAACGGCGTAGTCGTCGGGCTCAAGAACGTGAAGGAGCCGATCGCCCCGGTGATGGGCAACAACGTCGATATCGGTACCGGCGCCAAGGTGCTGGGCAATATCCGCATCGGCAACAATGTGGTGATCGGCGCCAATGCCGTGGTGTTGACCGATGTGCCTGACAACTCGGTGGCGGTCGGCGTGCCGGCGACCATCAAGCAGCGCAAGCTTGCCGATGCCGAGCAATTCTCATGAACACGGTGACGACGGGGGTTGGGGTCGTTGTCATCGGTCGCAATGAAGGCCAGCGACTCGAGCGTTGCCTGGCTTCGCTGGTCGGTGCGGCGCAGCAGATCGTCTATGTCGACTCGGGCTCCACCGACGGTTCAGTACAGATGGCCCGAAGGCTTGGTGTCGAGGTGGTTGAACTGGACATGAGCATTGCCTTCACGGCCGCACGTGCACGCAATGAAGGTTTCGCCCGGCTGCAACGGCTGTTGCCATCGATGCGTCATGTGCAGTTCGTCGACGGTGATTGCGAGGTGGTTGCCAGCTGGCTACCCCATGCACAGGCCTTTCTTGAGGCCCGGCCTGAGGTGGCGGTGGTTTGCGGGCGGCGCCGCGAACGTTTTCCGCAGCGCTCCATTTATAACCTGATGTGCGACCTCGAATGGGATACGCCAACCGGTGCGACCAGCGCCTGCGGTGGCGATGCACTGATGCGCGCGGACGCCTTCGCCACTGCGGGCGGGTATCGCCCGGACCTGATTGCCGGGGAAGAACCGGAGCTCTGCGTGCGGCTGCGAGCCAAGGGGTGGAAGGTCTGGCGCTTGCCTGCGGAAATGACTTTGCACGATGCGAGCATGACCCGCTTCGGCCAATGGTGGCGGCGCACCTTACGCGGCGGCTATGCCTTCGCCGAGGGCGCGTTTCTACACGGTGGCGCACCGGAGCGCCATTGGCGCCGCGAGTCGCGCCGCGCCTGGTTCTGGGGCTTGGGCGTGCCGCTGGCGACGGTCATTGCCACGCTGCTGCTGGGCTGGCCCGGGTTGTTGCTGCTGTTGATCTATCCGCTGCAGGTCGCGCGCCTGGCCCGGCGGGGCGCTGGCCCTGCGCGGCAAAACTGGCTACTGGCGTTCTTCCTCGTGCTGGGCAAATTTCCCGAGATGTTCGGGCAGGTCAAGTTTCTTTTGAACAGGTTCGGTGCCGGCAAATCCGCATTGATCGAATACAAGTGAGACTTCGATGGACTATTGGATGATCGTCAAAAGCGTCTTCTCCGTGCACGCTGGCTATTCCCTGAGGGCATTGAAGAACAAACTCAAGTTTGTGCTATTGGTGGGCAAGAACTGGACCGAGTTGAATCTGTTTTTCGGGCGCATGTCCAACGCGCTGGGCGATACCGGCATCGAGAGACTCGGCGGCGATTGCCTGGGCGTTATCCACTGGCCCTACATCAGCAAAAGCTGGAACTCCCAGGACAAACTGGGCGTGATGGCCTCGCATTACGAGGTGGTCACGAAAAGCTGCCCGCAATTACTGCTGTTCGGGCGCGACGACAGCCTGGTCCTGAGCGACCTGACGGCGTGGTCCGATGGTTGCACGTTGGTACTGGACCGCCCGTTCTGGTTCATGCGTGAAGGCGAGTTGGTGCTGAATCTGTTCCAGGGCGATCTGCGCATTGCCTCGATCGCCTTCACCTTGTGCTGCACGGAGGGTGAGCTGTGCATCTTCATCGGTGCCGTGCAGGGCATCCATAAAGGCATCGAGAGCGAAAGATCGCTGGCCATCTACCGGGATGTCACCAAGGACTTCGAAGGCCTGCGACCCAGGAGCTTTCTGATTGAAGTGATCAAGTACATCGCCAGCCATATCGGCGTCGGAAAAATCTACGCGGTAGGGGATGTCTATCGTCATCATCGCCACCCGTATTTTGGTGCGCACAAAGCCCAGGAGCTGGCCGCCAATTATGATTCGATCTGGCTTGAGCACGGGGCGACACCGTCTGCGCGCGAAGACTTTTTTGAAATCCCCATGGCTTCGTCCAGAAAGCCGCTGGAAACCATTGCTTCAAAAAAACGCGCCATGTATCGCCGGCGCTATGAGCTGCTGGACGATACCTTCACCAGGATCGACCAGGTGCTGAAAGGCAGCTACGCAGTGAATTGACGTGACCGGTTACTGGACTACTGTGGGGGTACCTGCAGTAACAACTTCGACGACATTCAAGCCGGGTGCCCATGCGTATCGCTTATTTCATCAATCAATACCCGAAGGTCAGCCATAGCTTCATTCGTCGCGAGATCCTGGCGCTGGAGCGCCAGGGCTTTGAGGTCCAACGCATCGCGTTGCGAGGCTGGGATGCCGAATTGGTGGACACCGAGGACGAGTCTGAACGCAGCAAGACCCAATACGTGCTGGCGGACGGCGTCAAAGCGCTGCTGCGACCTGCGCTGCAGGTGCTGCGTACCCAACCGCGGCGGTTCTTTTCGACGCTGTGGTTGGCGCTGCGCATGGGGCGGCGCGCCGATCGTTCCTGGCCGTACCATCTGGTCTATTTGCTCGAAGCTTGCCGCGTGCTGTCCTGGATGCAGGCGTTCGGTGCCCGGCACGTGCATGCCCACTTCGGCACCAACTCGACCGAAGTGGTGATGCTGGCCAACGCACTTGGCGGGCCGACGTACAGTTTTACCGTGCATGGTCCGGAAGAGTTCGACAAACCGCAGTTCATTCACCTGGGCGAGAAAGTCCGGCGCTCGGCGTTTGTCGCGGCCATCAGTGCCTATGGACGCAGCCAGCTATATCGCTGGGTCGACCCGGCGCATTGGGCTCGGGTCAAGGTCGTGCATTGCGGCCTGGAACGAGCCTTTCACGATGTGCCCGCGGTGGCGGTGCCGTCCGCGCCGCGGTTGGTTTGCGTGGGGCGCCTGTGTGAGCAGAAGGGCCAATTGCTGTTGCTGGAGGCCGCTCGCCGCTTGGCGGAACAAGGCGTGGTGTTTGAGCTGGTCCTGGCTGGCGACGGCGAAATGCGCCCGCAGATCGAAGCATTGATTGCCCGGCACGGCCTGCAATCGCGTGTGCGAATCACCGGCTGGATCAGCAGCGAACAGGTGCGCATGGAAATTCTCGCCGCGCGGGCCCTGGTACTGCCCAGCTTCGCCGAAGGCTTGCCGGTGGTCATCATGGAAGCCATGGCGTTGCGCCGGCCGGTGCTGACCACTTATGTGGCGGGCATTCCCGAGCTGGTGCGCCAGGGCGAGAACGGCTGGCTGTTTCCCGCGGGCGCGGTGGAAGAGTTGGCGGTGGCGCTGGCGGACTGCCTGGCGCAGCCGGTCGAGCAGTTGCAGCGCATGGGCGAAGCGGCTTATCAGCGTGTGCTGGAGCGCCATGATATCGATACCGAAGCGACCAAGTTGGCTCACCTGTTCAAGGCGCAAGCATGATCACATTCCTCAATTGGCTACTCGGCGTACCGCTGGCGATCATCCTCCTGCCGGTACTGGTGCTGCTCGTGCAGGTGCTGCTGGCTGGCTTGCCGGTGCGTGCGCAAGCACTCGCACAACGCCCGCGACCTCGGGTCGCGGTGCTGGTGCCGGCCCACAATGAGTCCTCGATTATCCAGGCCACCTTGAATTGCCTGCGCCCGCAACTGCAGGAGGGCGATCGTCTGTTGGTGGTCGCCGACAACTGCTCGGACGACACCGCCGCGATGGCGCGTGCGGCCGGCGCGGAGGTAGTGGAACGCAGCAATGCCCAGCAGCGTGGCAAGGGCTATGCACTGGATTTTGGCGCGCGTCACCTGGCCGGTGATGCGCCGGACGTGCTGATCATTGTCGATGCCGATTGCCAGGTGAACGAGGGCTTCATCGAACGCCTGGCCATACAGTGCATCGACTCGGGGCGGCCGACCCAGGCGCTTGACCTGATGCGTGCGCCAGCGGGTTCGGGGCTGAAAGTGCAGATCGCCGAGTTTGCCTGGTGCGTCAAAAATCGGGTGCGACCGCAAGGCTGGGCTCGGCTGGGGTTGCCCTGTCAGTTGATGGGCACGGGCATGGCGTTCGTCTGGCGGGACCTGCCCTTGATCACGCTTGCCAGTGGTCACATCGTCGAAGACCTGAAAATGGGCCTGGATTTCTGTCGCAGCGGCAAGCCACCGATGTTTTGCCCTGATGCCCTGGTGACCAGCTATTTCCCGCGCAGTGACGAAGGCCTCACGACCCAGCGTACGCGTTGGGAGCATGGTCACCTGGGCGTGATCCTGGGTGACGCGCCCAAATTACTGGTGGAATCGCTTGCCCGACGCAACTTCAACCTGCTGGCCATGACCCTGGATCTATTGGTGCCGCCACTGGCGTTGCTGACGTTGTTGTTGGGCGCGGCGTTTGTCCTGTCCTGGTTGGTGTTGCTGCTGTTCGGTGCATGGCTGCCGGCATTGATCGCATCGGTGGGGGTGGTCATGTTGATGATGACCATCTTGCTGGCGTGGAGTCAGTTCGGTCGCGCCATCATCGCGTTTTCCGCGTTGCTGTACGCACCGTTCTACGCACTGAAGAAAATCCCCCTGTACCTGGGCTTCCTGGTTAAACGCCAGGTTGAATGGGTGCGCTCCAAGCGAGATGACTCCTGATGCGCGCATTGGCCTGGCAGCACAACTGGCAAACGATCATCCAGTCACTCAAGGTCATCGGCGATAGCGATCAAGAGCAGCGCTTGATCGAGGCATTGGCCTGGCCGCAGCGGGCAACGGTGCTCGGGTTCGTCAACGCCCATGCGATGAACCTGGTTGCCAGGGACGATGCCTACTACCAGGCACTGTCGGCCGCCGACGTATTGCTGCGCGATGGCTCCGGCATGTCGATCCTGTTTCGCCGAATGGGCAGGGAGCCGGGGTTGAACATGAACGGCACGGACTTCATCCCCAAGTTACTGTCGGCCTATAAAGGACGGCGCGTTGCGTTATGGGGCACGCAAGAGCCTTTCCTGGCCCATGCGGCAAAGCATTGCCAAACGGCATTGGCAGTCAATGTCGTGTCTGTCCACCATGGTTTCGACGATGTGCAGACCTACCTCGAACTTGCCCGGCAACATCAGCCGGAACTGGTGGTGTTGGGCATGGGCATGCCCAAGCAGGAAATCGTTGCCGCCCGGCTGGCGGCCAGCGGCGTGCCCTGCCTGATCGTGTGTGGCGGGGCGATCCTGGACTTTCTCGGCGGCAAGGTGAGTCGCGCTCCGCAATGGGTGCGAGGCCTGGGTTGCGAGTGGGTATTCAGGCTGCTCAGTGAACCCAAGCGGCTGTTCAGTCGTTATGTGGTCGGTAACCCTCTGTTCATATTGAGAACGCTTGCCTGCCCGGTACCGACCCGGGGGTGAGGTGCGTGCCGCAGGAACAGGCTCGGCAGCGTAATATCTTGCAAAACTCCGGCGTAGCATCTTTACTGCTCATGTAAGCGACGACTTGCTGACGCGGTAATAATTTGTTTCGCCTTTGGTGCGAATGGCGACGAAAGTTTGACGCCGGCCATCATCGTGTTGAAGCCTGATTTTCAGTTCGTTATTCCTTGATTCGAACTTTCGAATAATCTTCCTTAATCATTTAGTGTTAATACCAAATGAAAGAATATGTAAAGGGACTGTTGCGTCAGTTGATTACGCCGTCGGTACGCTTTGAACTGCGGAAAGCCCATGCCTGGCTGCGCGATATTGCCGGCCGAGCCTGTTTTTGGCGCTGGGAATTTGTCAGGTTCAAGCTGCGCGAAGAGAGTCCTTACGACATTCTCTATATGGGGCGTAAGGCACAGCGTGAATTTGTGAAAGTTCTCATGGGTGCTGAACCTCAGGTTGCCAATCAGCAACTTAGGGCGAATAAACCAGGCATAACGGTGTTCGTCAGTGAAATACCGACGCCGGGCGCACTCTGTGTGCCCCAATATCTCAGCGCCGTAGTTCCTCTGGGCCGCTCGATCGAGGACATCACCGCAAGATATAACTCTGAGCTGCGGCGCAATCTTCGCAAGAACCGTTTGCGCTATCGCCTTAAACAGGCGTTGAACGACGATGAAATCGAAAGCGCCGACCAAGGCATGCTGCAACCCTATGCCAGCGCAAGGCATGGCACGTCTGCTTCGCAAATTGAGCAGCAGGAGGTGCGAAGGGTGGCCAAAACCGCCGGCCGCCTGGACCTGGTGCTGCTGGAAGACGAGGTGGTCGCCTGTCACCTTGGCTGCGTGATTACCCGCGCGGGCAAGCGCTACTGGAGCACGATCCGTTTCGGCTACCCCGAAACAGTCTATTCGAATGCGAAAAAGCTTAGGGAAATCAACTCGATCACCACCTTCATGGCGCTGGAATGGGCGCTGGAAAACGGCTTTGATTATTACGATATCGGCACTTGCCTGGCGCGCCCGGACGACGGTTTGCTGGAATGGAAAAGAAGGCGTGGCGGCGATGTCGATACCCTGAATAACCATGGCTATCTGTTTGTCCGGCTGCCCAAGGTGGGCGTTGCGCAATTTCTCTGGGAAACACCCTTGTTTGCCGTAGAGGGAAAAGAACTGACCCTGCATCTGGGTTTGCCGGACGGGCAAACTGATGAGGATATTGCCGAGCGCTATCGCGAAATGGGATTTGGCGGACTGAGCAAGGTCTATCTTCATTGCGCCAAGGCACCACCGGAACAACTGCTCGAGACTTTACGCGCTCGATACGGTCATCTGAAGGTACCACCTGTCATGGAAAGTATTATTTGCAATTGACTGGAGTTTGATAGTGCGCACAAGGACGACAAGCGCTAATTATATTTAAACGCATTAGAGTGGTAATCCTTATGTCGCAATCGAATATGTTGGTGAGCGGCGCTGGGGCGAAATGGAGTTTTGCTGCGTATAAACACATGTTCAAGGAGAAAGTTGCCAGGAAAGCGCCGCTGGACCTGCAAAGTGTCGCGGTAAAAACCTGGGACGTGGCTCCCCCTGATGAATCGATTGCACCCCCTGCTTTTTACCTGCCCAACCAGCTTGAACGCGTGACGGGATGGCAGTTTTATCCCTTCGAGCATCCCCGTCGCACCATGGAGGGCAACGGGCTCGTGCAGCACGGCCCCACTCGCGCCTTTCTGCTCAAGGACGCCTGGCTGATCGACGGCGCGCTTTACAAAGGTGATGCCAAATCCTGGTTATCGCCCAGGGCCGGTTGGTTGCCGAAGATTCGCATAGAACACGAAATCGATCGCGCAGCGATGTATTGCACTGTGGGCGGCAATAAGTGGTTTGGATCGTGGATGGTGGATGATTGCATCACCTATCCCATGGCGAGCCAGCTCGGCGTTCCGGTGACCACGGAACTCGCTGAAACCGAAATCAGCGTAACCCGGCACGGGATACTTCACGCCCCCGGTTATGAAAAGTGGCTGGGCATGAATCCGCTGCGTATGCGCAACGCATTTTTTCGTGAACTGGTGATTTTTGACGACATCAGCCAGAACCGCCACAAGCACATGCGCTTTCGCGCCATGACGGAAAAGTTGTTGTCCCATGTCAACGTCAACTCGCACCCAGGGGTGTTCGTGCTGCGGGGCAACAAGGGTGAGTTGCGGTTGCTGCGCAATGAACTGGAATTGGCTGAACGCCTGCGCGAGCGCCGCGGCTTTCGCATCATCGACCCCTCGAAATCCGACGTGGCAACCATCGTCGCGGCTTGTGCCGGCGCCAGGACCGTGATCGGCATCGAAGGCAGTCAACTCATACACGGCGTCAATGTCCTTGCGCCCGGTGGTTCGCTGCTGGTCCTGCAACCCCCTGATCGTTTCGTCTGCTTTTTCAAATACCTGACGGATCGCGATCAGCAAAACTTCGGTTTTGTGGTGGGCACCCCGGACGGCGAAGGTTTCCGGATCGATCCCGATGAGGTTGAGCGTACTCTCGACCTGTTCCCGGCCTGACGCTTTTGCGGCCTCGTGCTTAACCCGGTAACGCTGGTCGTCAGCGTTACCGGGCGGCTCATGCAATCAAGATACGATTAGTAGGCATGCTTGCCGGAGAAGGCTGTCACCGTCCGGGCAAGGATGACGAAGTCGAGCCACAGCGACCAGTTGTTGATGTATTCGATGTCCGAATCCACCCGGCGAATCATCTGTTCGATGTCTTTGGTTTCACCGCGATAGCCACGTACTTGAGCCAGGCCAGTAATGCCTGGCTTGATGTTGTGGCGGGCAAAGTAGTCGGCGATGTCGGGTGAATACTGCGCGTCGTGCTGGATGGCATGCGGACGCGGCCCGACCAGGGACATTTCCCCCATCAGTACATTGAACAACTGCGGTAGCTCATCCAGGCTGGTGCGTCGAATGAAGGCGCCGACCCGGGTCATGCGCGGATCATTCTTTTGTGCTTGCTTGACTACACCGTCTTCGGGCTGATGGACCACCATGCTCCTGAACTTCCAGATGCGAAACGGTCCGCCACTCCAGCCCATCCGTTGCTGGCGAAAGAACACCGGCCCCGGGCTGTCGAGCTTGATGGCAATGGCCACGATGGCCAGCACTGGCGCCGCAATCAGCAACAGCAGAAACGCCAGCACGCGGTCTTCAAGGTTCTTGAGCAGCAGGCGCATGCCCATCAGTGGCGTTTCCGACAAGGTCAGCACCGGAATGCCGGCGATCTCGCGAACGCTGTGGTTGATCAAGCGCAGGGAAAAGATGTCTGGCACCCAGTTGACCGAGATGTGCTTGTCGAACAGCTTCAGATACACATCCTTGATCACCTGGGAGCCGTCCAGTGGCGTGACGAAGTAGACGGTGCGGATCGAATGCTGGACGACCAGGTCGTCAAGATCGCAAATATGACCCAGTATCGCCAGGCGGTTGGGGTTTTCCGAACCATCCTTGCCCCGGTCGTCGGCCGCCCCGATCAACACGGAGCCGACTACCCGTTCACCCAACCAGGGGTTGTTGCTGATTTTCTGGTGCAGGAAGTCCGCCAGCTCTCCCGAGCCGATGATCAGTGCGTTGTCCCGTTGGGTGGGGTGGGCCAGGAATTTCTTTTGCAATTCACGGGTCGCGAGGTGCAAAAGCAGCTGGGCAAAATACCCGATGACGAACAACTCACCGACCAGCAAGCGTGAGTACTGTTCGCTTTGTTTCGTAAGAAAGGCCATGGCGACGAGAAAACAAAAGGCGGCGGTCCACGCCTTGAACAGTTTGAAGGCCTTGACGGCAAACACGACATTGCTTCGATAAATCGCATAGTGGTCGTAGACGACCGCAAGCGCCCCCAGCAGCAACAGGACCATGATCACATAAGCCTGGGTGATGAAACCTATGTGATAAACAATCAGGTACCACGCGACACCGGTGACAGCGAGGCTATCGAGGCCTGCCTGGATAAAGATACTGGTACTGCTTCTTCGCTGGAGTACGGAACGGCTACTGCTCGGCTCAAAAATCATGATCAGATCCCATTTTTGCTGCCCCCTCGCGCCCAACCCGAACGCGATCCAGGTCAAAACCACCTTCGTTTCAGAGCTTTAGCCTCAACGGCAAGCTACTTATAGTCGAGAAATCCTCCTTCCACCGAAATTCGCAAAGCTGGGGAGAACGCGGCATCCCGTGCTATCACTTTAGCAGCAGTGTGGATTCATTCACGCAATGGACGAAGTTTAGTCTGCGGCATGCACGCAGGCACCGGGCGGCCTGCTTTTGGAGTGACTGGACGACCATCGGTAGAAACTGGATTGTCTGCCTGGATGGGCGGGAGGACCTGGGACGTCGGCTGCGAACAAGCAGCGTTATCAGTTGCTCATGCCGTCTTCGATGGCGATGCCTTGGGCGCGCATTTTGTCGATCAGTTCGGCGCGGGTGCCTGGCAGGTTGAGCATGGTTTTGGCACGCAGCGCCGCCACTTCGTCGGCACTGTAGGGCTGGTAATCGGCGGGTCGGCTTTTACCGGCCATGCCGTCCTCGCGCATCAGCCAGTTGAGCAGGTCGGCCAACTGCGCGTTGTTCAACGCCGATTGCGACATGCCTGGCACGCGCACCAGGAATTCACGGCCGCCCGGGACTTTCAGGAAGTTGCCGACAAATCCCGTCATTCTCGGGGTGTCATTGGCCGCCGAGCCCATGCCGTTGCCCAGATGGCAACCGGCACATTGCAACTGATAGTTAACGCCCACGCTGTAGCCGGCCTCGGCGATGGGCTTTTGCAGTTCCTCGTTGCCCGGCGCGTGGCGCTGCGTCGGGTCGGGGATGGCCCGGGCCTGGGCGAGCGGGGTGGTCAGGGCGCAGGCCAGGCCGAGGATTAGCAAACGACGCATTTCGAACCCCTTATTTGTTGTGCCTTGAAAAGATCGCAGCCTGCGGCAGCTCCTACAGGAGCACGCGGTCAATCCAGGAGCTGCCGCAGGCTGCGATCTTTTAAAAAAAAACGCCGATCGCGTGGGCAACCGGCGGTGGTGCGTGTCAGACCGCCACGCCACGGATGATCGAAACGGTGCAGTGATAGATGTGCGACTTGGCGGCCAGGCACCAGTTCACATCGTTGTTGTTGAACGGGCGGTAGGCCGGTTCTTCACTGTCGTTACGGGTGCAGGCGCACTGGGCGCAGCTTTGTTTACCGCAGCAGTCGTTGTACGAAATGATGTAGTCCTTGCCGTCGGCCGGGTTGCGGCAGGTGCCGATCCAGGTCACTTGCGAGGCCTCGGTGCCCGGTGGGCAGGAAGTCACCGAACCGCCGCAGCAGCTGCACAGAAAGCCGTCGATGGAGCAGTAGCGCCAGTAGTCACAGCTGTTTGGATCACCCGGGTCACCGGCTTTCGGGTCAGTGGCGGCCAGCGCCTTGCTGGTGCGATCCAGCGGCAGCAGCACGGGAAGGGCGGCACCGGCGACGATCAGCGAGCCCATGCGAGCCAGCAGTTTGCGGCGCGAAGTCGTGTCGGCAACACGGCGCGAGGAGCGTTCGAATAACAGATCCAGCAGTTTCATGAAGGTCTCCCTGCCTTATCAGTGGCTATGGCCGTGGCTGTGGTCATGAGCGTGGTCGTGGGGTTGCGCATTGAGGTATTGCTGCAGCGTCGCGTGCTTGAGGTGCTCGACTTCGAACAGACTGTCCAGGTGCTCGCGGGAGTTGACCAGGCCTTTGGCGCGCAGGGTGCCGGACTTGTCGATCAGGGCTGCGTACGGCAGCTTGCCGATCTGGTAGGTCATGCCCACTTCCGGGCCGACTACATAAGTGGCGTCTTCGAGTTTGTGCTCGCGGATCAGCGCTTGCTGGGCGTCCATGTCGCCATCGCTGACGAACACCACGTCCAGCGTGCTGGCTTGTTCCCTGGCGATGGATTTGATCGCCGGCAGCAGGGATTTGCAGATCGGGCAAGTCGGCGAGAGGAAGAACAGCAGTTGCGATTTCTCGCCGGCATAACCGAAGTTCACCGGGCGGCCATTACGGTCGGCAGCGGTCACTTGCGGTGCGGCTTCGTTGACGGCCACGCCTTTGTCCATCATCAGCGCGCCGGCCGGGGCCAGACGGCCGTGCAACACGCCAATCTGACGGACCAGGCCCATGACGACGAACGCCACGGCCACCAGCAATACCCACAGCAGAACGTTGGAAACTATCAAGCCTTCCATTGTGATTACCTACCAATCAATTTGAGCAGAAGAGGGGAGTTCGCCGCCAGGCCATCGGCCGCGGCGTAGATGAGCAGCGCGACGGCGGCCGAAGCCAGGGTCACGAAGCCATCGAACACAGTCATGTCGCGCACTACCGGCGCTACGCTTGCCAGCAATGCCAGCGCCACCAGCACGCTGTTGCGCAGCAGCAGGACCGGGCGCAGCGGTTGCGCCTGGTCGGGACCTGCACAGCCGCAGTCGATGTCGCGACGCCCACGCCACAGGTTGATGCCGATGGCGGCGGCGTACAGCGCCAGCAGGCTGGCCGCGCTCAACGCTGCCCAGGGGCGGCTGACCGGCACCAGCAACGCGAACGCAATGGCCAGTTCCAGCAGCGGGATCAACCGCGCGCTCGGGCGCACCAGCGCGTCGGGCAGCAGTTGATAATCGGCAAGTTGTTTGCGAAAGCGCGCTGGCGCTCGCACCTTGTGGGTCGCGGCACTGGCCAGCAGCACCGCAATGGCGATGGCGCTGGCAATGATGAAGATCGGATCTGATTGCATGGCCTGATCCCTGTTAGTAGCTCATGACCTGGGTCGCGGTTTTTGCGACCTTGGCCATGCTGCCGGTGTGCTGGTTGGTCTTGAGGTCGAAGATCTGCAAGCCGCCTTCAACGTCGGTGCCCAGCAGCAGTGGCTTGTCGTCGCCGGTGGCCTGCATGCTCCACACCGGTACCGGTGCTTCCAGGGTGGCGATTTTCTTGCCAGTCTTCAGATCGAAGGCCCAGATCAGGGGACTCGGGTCTTCCCACTTCATCGGTTCGTGGGCGTCGTGCATCAGCACGTACAAGCGGTTCAGCTTCGGCGCGACCGCCATCAGCTGCCAGCCGCCCGGGGCCCAACCGGCTTTCTTCTCTTCGTCGGTGACCAGCGACCAGCTCGGCAGGATTTTCGGCGTGTCAGCGGAGAAATCCACGGCGCGTACGGTGCCGGTAGTGGTGGTGAAGTAGTAGGTGTCGCCGACGTTGACCGCGCGCTCCACCAGTTTTTCCGCGTTCGGGTCAAAGAACGGCGTGCGGTTGCGCGCGTTTTCCTGGCCTTGATCGTTGAGGGTCACCACCTGCAGGCTGCCGTCGCCGCACAGCGAGGCGAAGCGACGCTTGCCCACCGGGTAGTTGAGCACGCAACCGGGAATCGCGATTTCCGAGGCAACCGCTTTGGTCTGGGTATCGACCACAGTGACCGAGGTCGATGGGGTGAAGTTGTAGACGTAGACGAAACGGTCATCGCCGCTGGTCTTCAGGCCGTAGCGCTGGGTCAGCGATTCGGCGCGCTTGTTCGGGATCAGTACTTCCCAGGCCGGCGACAGGGTCGAGCTGTCCCACGCGGTCAGCACGTCGGTACGGGTGCCGCGGGTGCCGCGCGAATACCAGATGTCGGCGCTGTAGATCAGCTTGCCGTCATGGCTCAGGGCCGAAGGCGCGGCAAAGCCGGTCGGGACCATGCCGAGCACGCGTTTCTGGTCGGGGTCGACCACGGTGACACGGCCGGCGACGAAGCTTTCGAACTCGACATCGACGACGAATGCCCGGTGCGGTTCAGCGGGGAAGGCCAGGGTGGTCTGGCCGATGCCGGTGTCGGCGGGCAAATCCGCGCGGGCACTGTTCAAGCCGAGTACAAGCAGGCTCAGGCCTAGCGCTGACTGTACGGAGATCCTGTTTGTTCGCATAAGGGGAACTTCCTGAATTATTGGTAACGCGGATCGCGGGTGAGTGGGCAGATTCTGACCATCGAATAGTGCCTCGCCCGGCAATCGCGGGAATTGCCCTGCCTGCCAAGTGTTTGTGTATCTGTGCCAGTGTCGGGGGGGATCGTTCCCACGCAGAGCGTGGGAACGATCAGATCGCGGGGGGGATCAGGGGGAGGGAAAAGCTGAACACCGCACCACAAGGCTCCAGGTTTTGCGCCCAGATATCGCCCCGGTGACGGCCGATGATGTTCTTGCACAGCGCCAGGCCAATGCCGTTGCCGCTGACCTTGGACGAGAAGAAGCCGTCGAACAGCTTCTCTTGCGCCTGGGCCTGGATGCCGCGGCCGTTGTCCTCGATGCGCACCAGCGCCACGCCGTCGGCGGCGCTGGCATGAATGCGCAAAATCCGACGTTCGAGCGGCAGGTCGGCCATTTCTTCGATCGCGTTGAACGCCAGGTTGAGGATCACCTGGCCGATCAACACCTTCTCGCAACTCACCCTTAGCGGCTCGGGTGAGGTCACGACTTCCACGCGCACCAGGCTCGGATCGGCTCGCAGGCTGATGAAGTAGCGGGTTTCGCGCAGCAGTTCGTTGAGGTCGATCAGCTCTTCGCTTTGCTCCAGTTTAACGACGTAGTCGCGCACGCTCTTGATGATCACCGAGGCGTGCTCGATCTGCCGCACGGCGCTCTGCAAACCCCAGGTGACGCCTTGATCGGCGTCGGCTGCGGTGCCCAGGCGAATCACCGCGCCCTCGATGAAGTTGCGCGTGGCGGCCAGCGGTTGGCTCAGTTCATGGGCGATGGCCACGGCCATTTCACCCATGGCGTTGTAGCGCGCCAGGTATTCGAGTTTCTGCTCGCTGACCCGCCGCGCGTCTTCGGCCTGCACCTGCTCGGTGACGTCGCGGAACAGCAGCAGATGGCCGACCAGGTCGTCTTCAATCTCTATATAACGGCACGTTGCGTCATGCCAGCGCCATTCGCCGTCCTGGCGCTGCACTTGGTAATGCACGTTGAAGGGCGTGTGTTCCGGCGTCTCATGGGCGAATTTTTGCAGCAGGCGCTGGCGCGAAGCCTCGTCGCACCAGGCCAGGAAGTTCTGGCCCATCAACGGATGGACTTCACTGCCGAGCAAGTGCGCGCCGGAGTCGCTGATAAAACCGATATCGCCCTCGGGACCGAGCACCGCCACACCCTCGGCCAGATCCTGCATGAAGGCCTTGAGCCGGCTTTCGAAACGCTTGAGGTCGCGCTTGACCTTGTCCTCCTTGGAGATGTCGCGGAACTGCACCATCAACACATCCCGACCGTCCAGATGCACCAGGGTCGCCACGGCCTCGGAAAGAATCTCCACCCCTTGCTTGGAGCGATAGCACCACTCGATGGCGCGCTGGCCGGTGCGCGCAGCACCTTCCAGCCAGCGCAGGCCCACCGAGCGCCGGTACTTGGGTGCGTCGCGGGTCATGTCCGGGGCCTTGAGCGGCGTCAATTCCTCCAGGGTAAAACCCAGCGCCGCCAGGGCGGCGGCGTTGGCCCAGAGAATTTCCTTGGTCTGCGCATCGTGAAGAATGATGCACAGCGGCATGGCTTCGATCAGCGCATGGAAGTCGTTCGGTTTTGGCTGGTACATCACACGGCCCCTGGCGGCAGAGATTTGCAGTATGGCGTTTTATACCTGCTCGCACAGCGGCATGCGCTCAGAGGTAACCGGTGTGGATCTAGGGGATTTCTTTAGGCGGGGGGCTGCACGCACCAATAGTTGCGCCGGCATCCGGTTTTTACACTGGACCGCAATGCAAGGGTGACCACGCCTTTATCTGTAGGAGCTGCCGAAGGCTGCGATCTTTTGATCTTGATCCAAAAACAAAATCAAAAGATCGCAGCCTTCGGCAGCTCCTACAGACAGCGGTGCGGTGTGGCCCCCACTAACAATAAGCAAAACGGAGAAAGCCCATGCTGCGTTCAGCGGTCGTGCAACAAGACGCACCGATCGGTGTTGACGAGAATGTCGTCGACAGCCCGGCCTTTGCGCAGGTGCTGGAAGAAGTGCGCCAACGTCGCAACGAATTCGACAGCGTTTCCCATGTGCCACGGGACATGATCGAACGCTTCAAGCAGGTGGGCATCTACCGCGCCGCCACGCCGAAATGCTACGGCGGCGACGCCCTGGCGCCGGCGAAGTTTCTGCAAATGATCGAACGCATCTCCGAGGCCGACGGCTCCGCTGGCTGGGTGGCCAGTTTCGGCAGTGCCGGCGTCTACCTCGCGGCGTTGCCACGCGAAACCCTGGCTGAACTCTACGCCGATAGCCCGGACCTGGTGTTCGCTGGCGGCCTGTTTCCCTTGCAACCGGCCGAGGCGGTAGAGGGCGGCTATCAGGTCAACGGCACCTGGAAATTCGCCAGCGGCTGCATGGGCGCGGACTTGTTGGGCGTGGGCATCGGTGCTGCGGGCGGCAAGCCGCGCACCGCGGTGTTCCGTCCGCAGCAGGTAGAGATCATCGAGAACTGGGACGTGGTCGGCCTCAAGGGCACCGGCAGCCACGACTTGCGCGTGTCCGACAAGCGCGTCGACGAACGCTGGACGTTCATTCGCGGTGGCGCCTCGACCATCGACGAACCGCTGTTCCGCTATCCCTCGATTGCCTACGCCGCGCAAGTGCTGGCGGTGGTCAACCTGGGCCTTGCCCGCGCTGCCCTCGATGAAATCAGCCGCATGGCTGGCGGCAGCGGTATCACCGGTGCGCCGAAACTGTCCGACCGCGCCTACGTGCGCATCGAAATCGCCAAGGCCGAAGCCAAGCTCAACGCCGCACGCGGCTTCTTCTACAGCGCCACCGAACAGGTATGGAACTCGATCCTCGCCGGCAATCCGGTCACCCCGGAGCAGACCAGCCTGTTGCGCTTGTCCGCCATTCACGTGTCCCAGGCCGGCGCCGAGGTGGTGCAGAGCGCCTACAGCCTGGCCGGTACCACCGCCATTTACCTGCGCCATCCACTGCAGCGTTACCTGCGCGACTCGATGGTGGTGACCCAGCACGCCTTCCTCAGCGAAGGGCTGTATGACGGCGCCGGCTCGGTGTTCCTCGGCGTGCAGCCGTTCCCGGGCTACATCTGAACACTTTATTCCAGAGCTTCATTTTCAAGGATCAATACACATGACTCAAACCACTCAAGAACCGTTGCGCGTCGTCTTCTGCATCGGCATCACCCAGAACTTTTTTGACCTGCCTACCGGCGAAGGCCTCAGCGTATGGAAGGGCTTCAGCCGGATGATGGCGGATCTCGGCGCGATGCCCGGCATCAACGTGCTCGGCGCCATGGATGACGACCGCCTGATGGTCGGCCCTTCGACCACCTCGCCCTGGACCGTGTACATCATGGCCGACGTCGACTGCCACCAGTCGGTCATCGACGCCTGCAACCTGTTCCGCACCACGCCGGTGAACGAATACAGCCTGTGGCGCTACGCCAAGGTCGAAGCGCGCATCGGTCGCCCGCTGACCATCCCTGACGCGGCCAAGGTGTAAGCCATGGACGAGGCCTTGCTGCAGCGTCTGGCGACGCTCGAAGGGGAAAGCGCAGTGCGTCGCTTGATGGCGCGCTACATGGACCTCTGCGACGTGCCGAGGGTGACGACCCAGGTCAGCGAACTGGCCGAGCTGTTCTGCATCGACGCGATCTGGGAAGGCGTGGGTCGCGAGACCGCACAGACCTTTGGCCAGCATCGTGGACGCGAGGCCGTGGCGGCGTTTGTCGGTGGTTACCTGCCGCCGTCGGATCACTTCCAGTTGAACCTGCATTACCTCACCAGCGAGTCGATCGTGGTCGACGGCAGCACGGCGCAGGGGCAGTGGATCATGCAGCAGATTTCCACCTATGCCGATCAGCGCAGCGAACTGTTCGGCACGCGCTTGAACATCGATTTCCGCTGTGTCGACGGCGTCTGGCTGATCGCGCATTTTCGCACGCAACGGCTGTTTAATACGGAGCTGAATGCATGAGTACTTTCGTCAGCGAATTCCTCCTCGGCGGCAGCGGAAAACGCGTGGCCATCAAGGACTCCATCGACATTGCCGGCCATCCGACCCGCTCGGGCAGCCGTGCGTTTGCCGACGTACCAGCGGCGACGAAAAACGCCGAAGTGGTGGACGCGATTCTCAACGCCAATTGGCAGATCGTCGGCAAGACCAACCTGCACGAACTGGCGTTTGGCGTCACCGGCATCAACGACTGGACCGGCACGCCGATCAACCCGCAAGCCCCTGACCGCGTGCCGGGCGGCTCCTCCAGCGGTTCGGCCTCGGCGGTCGCGGCGGGCCTGGCGGACATCGCTATCGGCACCGACACCGGGGGTTCGGTGCGGGTGCCGGCGGCCTGCTGCGGTATCACCGGACTAAAACCGACTTTTGGCCGTGTCAGCCGCGTTGGCGCGCATCCGCTGGCCTCCAGCCTCGATTGCGTGGGGCCGTTCGCCAGGACCATGGACGACCTGATCGCCGCCATGCAGGTGATCTGCCCGGGCTTCAATGTGCAAGGTTTGCCAGGTGACGGCGCCAAGGTCGGCTTCCTCGAAGTGGCCTGCGACGCGCACCTGCAAGCCAGCCTCGGTGCTGCCGCCGACCGCGCGGGCTGGCGCCGCAGCCACCTGCAATTGAGCGAGTTCGAAGCGGCGTTCGCCGCCGGCCTGACCGTGATCAATTTCGAAAACTGGGCAGCGTTCGGCCACCTGACCGGCAAGGGCCTGATCGGCGCCGATGTGGAAACCCGTCTGCTCGCAGCCAGCCGCACTACTCGTGAAGAGCTCGCAAAGGCAGAAATCGTGCGTACTCGCTTTACCCAACAGGTGGATGCCGCGCTGGAAGACTTCGCGGTGCTGCTGTTGCCGACGCTGCCGAGCCTTCCACCCACGCTGAGCGAAGCGCGTAGCGGCAGCAAGGCCGTGGCCGGCATGACCCCGCTGGCGCGTCCTTTCAACCTCAGTGGCCATCCGGCGCTGACGGTGCCGGTGGAACTCGATTGCGGCGGGCTGAAAGTCGGCCTGCAGATTGTCGGTCGCAAAGGTCAGGACGAACTGGTCTGCGCCTTCGGTGCGCAGCTGCAAGCCTCAATCCTTTAAATCTAACAAGAAGCCATGAGGAGAACCGCATGAGCACTCATGAATACCGGCTGATCGCAACGTCGAAAAGCCCCGAAGAGCTGGTCCAGCACGACCGCGTCGATGTCTCGCTGTACAACGACCCGGCGCTGTTCGAAGCCGAGCTGGAAAAGATTTTCTACCGCACCTGGGTGTGGGTCGCCCACGAAAGCGAAGTGCGCAACAGCGGCGACTTCAAGACCGCCACCATTGGCCGTCGCCCGGTGATCGTCGTTCGCGACAAGAAGAACAACATCAACGTGCTGGAAAACCGTTGCCGCCACCGCGGTGCCACCGTGTGCGAGAAGCACAAGGGCAACGCCACCGGTTTCACTTGCCCGTACCACAGCTGGTCCTATGGCCTGGACGGCAAGCTGCGTGCGCTGCCGTATCCGGATGGCTACGAAGGCATCCTGGAAAAGTCCGAATTGCCGCTGACCAGCCTGCGCGTCGAGAGTTACGCCGGCATGGTGTTCGCCAGCTACAACGATGAGATCGAACCGCTGGAAGACTTCCTCGGCGGCGCCAAACACTGGATGGACCTGTTCATGAAGCAGGGCGCCGGTTACCCGATCAAGACCCAGGGCGAACACAAGTTCAGCTTCAAGGGCAACTGGAAGATCCAGCTGGAAAACACCACCGACGGTTACCACTTCCCGATCGTGCACAAGTCGTTCATGTCGTCGGTGGATGAAGAAACCTCGGAAATGCTTTCGTTCATGACCGACGAGCAAGCGGTCACTCACTCCCTGGGCAACGGCCACAGTGTGATGGTGATGGTGCCGGAGCACGTTGATCTTGATCACGACGACGGCACTGAACAATTGCAAGAGCGCTTCGCCCACGTCACTGAAGAACTGTCGAAGACCCTGCCGGCCGATCAGGTACGGCGCATCGTGCGCTCGCTGCACGGCGCCGGTTTCAACCTGAACCTGTTCCCCAACGTGGCCATGTCGATGTCGTTCTTCCGCGTGCTGCGTCCGGTGTCGGTCACTGAAACCGAGATCCGTCACGTTGCCCTGGGCATGGACGGCGGCCCGGAAATCGCCAACCGCGAACGCATGCGCATTCACGAACACTTCCAGGGCCCGTTCGGTTTCGGCAGCCCTGACGATGCCGAAGCCTGGGACCGCGTGCAGCGTGGCTCGTACGCCGGCGTCGATGCGCCAATCCTGGTCAACCGCGGCCTGAACCGCGAAATCACCGCTGAAAACGGCGACAAGGTCAGCCACGCCACCGACGAGGGCGGCATGCGCGGAGCCTACGACATGTGGAAAAGGATGATGAGCCAATGAGCAATCACGACACCCTGAACGGTTTTTCCGGCCCGCTGGCCCAGGCCATCGAATTCATCTGGCGCGAGGCCGAACTGCTCGACCACAAGCACTACGCCGAGTGGGCGACCTTGTGGAGTGAAAGCGGCAAGTACATCGTGCCGATCGACCCGGACACCGAAGACTTCGAGGCGACGCTGAACTACGCCTACGACGACGCACGCATGCGTGACCTGCGCATCGAACGCCTGACCGCCGGCTATTCGCCGTCGGCGGTGGATGCGGCGAAAACCATTCGCACGATCTCGCGTTTCCGCCTGGTCGAAGCCGCCGGTGACATCGTCGAAGTCAACTCGGCGCAGCTGCTGTACGCCTACAAACGCGGCGTGCACACACCGTTCGTGGCCGACCTGAACCACCGCATCCGTTTCACCGATGGCGTGCCGACCCTGGAGCGCAAAGTGGTACGGCTGATCAACGCCACCGACAGCCTGAGCGCGCTCGGCTTCCTCCTGTGAGGGCAACATCATGAGTCGAGTAGCCCTTGTAACAGGTGCCTCGCGCGGACTGGGCGAGTGCATCGCCCGTCGTCTGCACGGGGCGGGGTATCGCGTCGCCCTGGCCGATGTGCGCCTCGATGGCGTGCGTCAACTGGCTGCCGAGCTGGATGCCAGCGGTGCCAGTGCTATCGCCATTGAGCTGGACGTGCGCAGCAAGTCCGACTTCCAGCATGCCCGCGACGTGCTGGTCGAGCACTGGGGTGGTTGCGACATCCTGGTGAACAATGCCGGTGTATCGAAAGTCGCGGCGCTGATGGACATCACGCCGGAAGAGTTCGACGAGTCGATGGCGATCAACCTGCGCGGCACCTTCGTCGCCTGCCAGGTGTTCGGCGCACACTTCGCCGAGCGTGGCTTTGGCCGCATCGTCAACATCGCTTCCCTGGCCGGGCAAAACGGCGGCACCGCCACCGGCGCGCATTACGCGGCGGCCAAGGGCGGCGTGGCGACGCTGACCAAAGTCTTTGCCCGTGAACTGGCGCCGCAAGGGGTGACGGTCAACAGCATCTCGCCAGGTCCGCTGGACTTGCCGGTCGTGCGTGAAACCGTGGCCCCGGAGCGTCTGGAACAGATCCTGAAAATGATCCCGGCCGGCACCCTCGGTGATCCGGCGTTCATCGCCGACAGCGTGCTGTTGTTGATCGCCGACAACGCCACGTCCGTCACCGGCGCGTGCCTGGACGTCAACGGCGGCCTGTTCATGCGCTAAGCCACAGAAAAATGCCCCCCTGTAGGAGCGAGCGCGCTCGCGATGGTCGTCAACGATGACACGGGAAACCTGACACCCCGTGGCGACCTCAGGTTCATCGCGAGCATGCTCGCTCCTACAGGATGCAGTACCCAAGACAACAGTATTCAGGTGATGCCATGATGAAGGTGAAAATCGAAAGGATCGTCGAAGAAGCGCAGGATATCCGTTCCTTTCGCCTCGTGCGCAGTGACGGCCAGCCGCTCGACACCTATGAACCGGGTGCCCACGTCGACCTGACCGGGCCGACCGGCGTGACCCGCCAGTATTCCCTGTGCAGTCCGCCACAGGATCGCCGCGCCTATCTGGTGGCGGTGAAAAAAGAGGCAAATTCACGCGGGGGCTCGCAGGCCCTGCATGAGCAAGTGGAAGAGGGGATGGAGCTGGAAATGGGCGCGCCGCGCAACCTGTTCCACCTCGATCCCGATGCCCGCGAACATGTGCTGTTCGCCGCTGGCATTGGCGTGACGCCCCTGTTGAGCATGGCCTATCGACTGGCGGAAAGCGGCCAGCCGTATCGCCTGCATTACTTCGCCCGCTCGGCGCAGTACGCCGCGTTTACCGAACTGCTGGCAACGAATTTCGCCGATCACGTAGAGTTCCACTACGGCGTCGAACCGGGCGATCTGGACGCTGCATTGAGCGCATGCCTGGATCGCGCCAACCCGGCGGCCCACGTCTACACCTGCGGCCCGGCACCGTTCATGAAAAAAGTGGTGGAAGTGGCTGCGCGCAGTCGCGCCGATGAGGCCATTCACCTTGAACACTTCGCTGCGGATCCGGCGGCCAACAGCGCTCCGGCCGGCAGTTTCGAAGTGCAGCTGGCCAGTTCCGGTGTAGTGCTGCAAGTGCCGGCCAACACCAGCCTGGTGGACGTATTACAGGCCCACGGTTGCGACATCGACACGGAGTGCCGCGAAGGCATCTGCGGCACCTGCATCGTCGAAGTGCTGGAAGGCGTGCCGGAGCACCGCGACAACTGCCTTTCCAACAAGGAAAAGGCCTCCAACCAGCAGATTTGCGCCTGCGTTTCACGGGCACTTTCCGCTCGTCTGGTATTGGACATTTAATCGCTTTGCGCGCTGGAAAGCCGACGCCGGAGTCTGTTGAATGAGGCCCGGCGGCCGCCAAGGGAGGGGTTGGCTGGAGTACGAAACACTATTTACCGAACCGCTCGGCGAAGCGGTCGAGAATAACAACAAGAACTGTGAGGCTTTGCGGACATGATTACAGCATCGACGGTGCGCAATGAGGCGTTCGAAAGTTGGTTGAGCCAGGTGAACCAGGCCTGCGGGCGTTTTGACGCCAGGGCGCTGGACACCGACTTCTACGGCCAACTCACGGAGTTTCGCAGCGGCGCGATCAACCTCAGTGTGGTCGACATGGCGCATGTGCATCTGTATCGCACCAGCAAGGACGTCAGCACCAGCAGCGACGGCCACTATTACGCGGTGTTCCAGCTGCACGGCAGCTCGCACCTGGAACAGGGCGACAACCGCACGCAACTGGGCTGTGGCGACATCGCGTTGATCGATGCCAGCCGCCCCAGCGACATGACCTACAACGATGACTCGCGCCAGTTGTCGCTGATCCTGCCGCGCCAGGTGGTGGAGCGTGGTACGCACTTCAATGCGGTGAACTGCGCCACGCGCATCGGCGCCAACAGCCCTCTGGCGGCGATGGCCAACAAGCTCGTACTGGAGACCCGCCAGCAAGAAGGGCTGGACATGCAGGAAAGCGAGGCCGTGCTCGACGCCCTGGTCAGCCTGCTGCTGCCGGGGATCAGCGCCCGTGACAGCAATGCCGATCCCCATGAGCGGCAGTTCCGCAAGATCATCGCCTTCATCGACGCGCACCTCAGCGACGAAGAGCTGTGCCCTGAACTGATCGCCCGAGAAGTGGGGATTTCCGTGCGCGGCCTGTACCGGATGTTCTCCAAGCGCGGCCTGGTGGTGGCGCAATACATCAAGCACCGGCGCCTGGACTTCTGCGCGGAAAACCTGCGCCGTGCCGATGTCGAGCAGAAGCTGTCGGCGCTGTGTTACGCCTGGGGTTTTTCCGATTCCAGCTACTTCTCGTCGGCATTCAAATCGCGTTTTGGCGTGTCACCGGGTGCCTATCGCAAGCGCTATAGCCAGCACTGACCGCGTTGTCGTTCTTCGCGAGCAGGCTCG
>NZ_APIO01000085.1:0-2975 GCF_000408945.1 Pseudomonas sp. G5(2012) | reverse complement strand
GCAAGGCAACACTGTCGCCTAACCCCTTCGCTTCACCGCGCCAACAAAAAGCCCGGCCTGATCAGCCGGGCTTTTTCATGCCTGTTAAAACTCGAAAGTCATACAGCGTGTGGACGTTCGCCAATATCTTCAGCCTGCCCGCGCCATGCAGCGCTTGTAACGCTCATCGACGCGCTTGGCAAACCAGGCAGTGGTGAGCTTGCGGGTGATTTTCGGGCTTTGCAGCACGATGCCCGGCAGTACCGCGCGCGGCAGGGAACGACCTTCGGCCTGTTCAGCCAAGGCGAAAACCCGCTGATAGAGCTCGCTGTCCTCGAACGCCAGCGTGTTGCCCTCCTCCAGTTGATCCCTGATCGTCGGATTGCGCATGCCCAACTGCTTGCCCAAGGTGCGCACCGCCAGCTCCGTGGTGCCAGGCATGATCGAACCGTAGCGGACCAGGTCGCCATCCAGCGCGAGCGGGATGCCCGAGGCCCGGCTCACGGCGTTCTGGAAGCCAGCATTGCGACTGGCGTACCAACCGGCATTGAAATCGGCGAAGCGGTACAACGGCTGCTTGTAGCTCGCCGGATAACCGAGCAGATGCGCGATGCCGAAGTACATGCCGCCACGGCGGGTAAAGACTTCACGCCGTATCGAGCCTTCCACCGGATACGGATAGCTTTTGGCCTGCTGTTCGGCAAAGTCGATGCTGACCTGCATCGGCCCGCCGGTGTGCACCGGGTTGAAGCCTGCGAACAGGGTCTTGCCCATGGGCACCATGCCAATGAAGTCATCGAAAATCGCGCTCAGTTCCTTTTCGCTGCGGGCGGCGTTCAGCCGGTCGCTGTAGGTTTTGCCGTTGGGCGAACTCACCCGAAGTGCACCGCTGACCAACAGTTGCGGGATATGCGCCTTGGCCGCCCGGCGATCGATCTCATCCCGGGCGATCTTGCCCAGCCCCGGCACGCCGGGATCCACCTGGAAAGTCGACTCCTGCTCGGTGACCGCCAGCACCGAACAGAGGTTTTGCGTGGTCGGTGCGATGTTCTGCGCAGCAAACGCGGCGTAGATGTCCGTGGCCCACCCTTGGCG
Organism: Pseudomonas sp. G5(2012); assembly: GCF_000408945.1. Classification (NCBI taxonomy): domain Bacteria; kingdom Pseudomonadati; phylum Pseudomonadota; class Gammaproteobacteria; order Pseudomonadales; family Pseudomonadaceae; genus Pseudomonas; species Pseudomonas sp. G5(2012). Next base: position 1,901 of record NZ_APIO01000085.1, on the reverse strand, counting down.
ATCGACGGTTTTGGCCGGCAGCAAGCGCACGATTTGCGCCTTGACCTCGGCGGGCTTGCGCGCCGCGGTTTCCTGGGGTCGCTGACTGCTGCAACCGGCCACCACCAGTAACGCGGTGATGCTCATGATCAATCGATGGGCTTGCATGTTGCTCCAGGGCGTTCGTTGAACCGGGTTAACCATACGATCAATGCATGGCGCAGGCTATGACCGTGGCGCGAACCCGGCTGTTCCTCAGGTGCCGATGAAAAACGCTGGCCGCTGCGCAAGGCTGGACCATACTTGCAGCACACGGCAAGAGGACGGGGTCATGCAGCGTAGCGATGTGTTGATCATCGGCGCCGGCCCGACGGGGCTGGTGCTGGCGCTATGGCTGAGCAAACTGGGGGTTCGCGTGCGGATCGTCGACAAGACTTCTGCACCGGGCACCACTTCACGGGCACTGGCGGTGCAGGCGCGCACGCTGGAGCTGTATCGCCAGCTGGACCTGGCCGACGCCATCGTACGCGACGGTCATCAGGTCGCGGCCGCCAATTTCTGGGTAAAAGGCCAGCCCGTGGCGCGCCTGCCGTTGAACCGCGTCGGTGAAGGCCTGACGCCCTACGCCTTCCTCGAAATATTCCCGCAGGACGAACACGAACGGCTGCTGATCGATCGCCTGCAAACCTTCGGCATCACGGTGGAACGCAACACCGAGCTCGAAGGTTTCGAGCAAACCGATGACGGCATCAGCGCCACGCTGCGCTTGCCCGACGGCCAACAGGAAACCTGCCAGGCCTGCTACCTGGCCGGTTGCGACGGCGCCCGTTCGATCGTTCGCAAGACCCTGGACACCGGTTTTCCAGGCGGCACCTACCAGCAGGTTTTCTACGTCGCCGACGTGCACGCCAGCGGCCCGGCGTTCAATGGCGAACTGCATGTGGACCTGGATGAGGCGGATTTCCTCGCGGTATTCCCACTGGCTGGCAGCGGCCGGGCACGCTTGATCGGCACCGTGCGCGACGAACGCGCCGAACAGGCGCAAACCCTGCAATTTGACGACGTGAGCAGTCGGGCCATCGAGCATATGCAGGTCAAGGTCGAACAACTGAACTGGTTCTCGACCTACCGCGTGCATCATCGGGTGGCGGATCACTTTCGCAGCGCACGCGCCTTCCTGTTGGGCGATGCCGCCCACGTGCACAGCCCCGCGGGAGGCCAGGGCATGAACACCGGGATTGGCGATGCCATCAACCTGGCCTGGAAACTCGCGGCGGTACTGAGCGGTGGCGCCGAGGCGAAATTGCTCGACTCCTACGAAACCGAGCGCATCGCCTTCGCCCGCAAGCTGGTGGCCACCACCGACCGGGTGTTCACGTTCGTTACCGCCGAGGGGCCCATGGCGGATGTGTTGCGCACGCGGCTGGCGCCCTTGCTGATTCCGAAAATGGCCTCGTTCGAAACCACCCGCGAATTCCTGTTCCGCACCGTGTCGCAAATCACCCTGAACTATCGCGCCATGCCCTTGAGCACAGGCGTTGCCGGGCAGGTGCATGGTGGCGACCGCCTGCCCTGGGCGCACGACGGTGAAGGTGACAATTTTGAATCGCTCAAATGCCCGACCTGGCAGGTGCATGTGTATGGCGACACCAGCGACGAGATGATCGCCTGGTGCCACGAGCACCATCTGCCGCTGCATGTGTTCAGCTGGCGCCCGGCATTCGAAACGGCCGGCCTTGGGCGCAACGGGTTCTACCTGCTACGGCCGGATACATACGTGGCGATTGCCGAAACCTGTTCGGACCCGAAGGTGATCGAACGGTATTTTCGCGACCGCGGGATCCGACCGTACTTTGGTGCGCCCTGATTTTAGGTTGGGGTATTTGGATTGGGTGTATATCCGTTGCTGCGGTAACGGCCAC
>NZ_APIO01000084.1:0-18706 GCF_000408945.1 Pseudomonas sp. G5(2012) | reverse complement strand
GGGACGCTCTGCGTTCCGCTTCTAACGCTGTGACGCGGAGCGTCACGGGATGCATTCCCACGCGGAGCATGGGAACGATCAGCTTTCAGGCCCTGCGCCAAACCCCTTTCCCGCTCAGCCGCTCCCGATCATGGGCCGTGGTGAAAGCCTGCTGCGGCCCTTTCGGCACGATCCCCGTCGGGTTGATGGTCTTGTGGCTGCCGTAATAGTGATGCTTGATATGGGTGAAATCCACCGTCTCGGCAATCCCTGGCCACTGGTAAATCTCCCGCAGCCAATTCGACAGGTTCGGATAGTCGGCAATGCGTCGCAGGTTGCACTTGAAGTGACCGTAATAGACCGCGTCGAATCGAATCAGCGTAGTGAACAGGCGGATGTCCGCTTCAGTCAGGTACTCGCCGGTCAGGTAGCGATTGGCACTTAACAGCTGCTCCAGGCGATCCAGTTCTGCGAACAGTTCATCGAAGGCCTCCTCATAGGCGGTTTGCGAGGTAGCAAACCCGGCGCGGTATACGCCGTTGTTCACGGCCGGATAGATTCGCTCGTTCAGCGCGTCGATCTCGCCGCGCAGCGGTGCCGGATAGAAATCCAGGTCATTGCCGGTCAGTTCATCGAAGGCGCCATTGAACATGCGGATGATTTCCGCCGATTCATTGTTGACGATGCGTTTCTGTTGTTTGTCCCAAAGCACCGGCACCGTGACGCGGCCGGTGTAGTCGGCGGTGTCGGCGGTGTAGCGCTGGTGCATGAAGTCAAAGTGATCGAGTTTGTCGCCGGTGGAGCCGTGGGACTTGTCGAACGTCCAACCGTTCTCCAGCATCAGGTAGCTGACCACCGACACGTCGATGAGGCTTTCCAGGCCCTTGAGTTTGCGTAGGATCAGCGTGCGATGGGCCCAGGGACAGGCGAGCGACACGTAGAGGTGATAGCGCCCTGGCGTAGCGGCGAAACCACCGACACCACTGGGGCCCGGTTGGCCGTCAGCGGTGACCCAGTTGCGACGCTGCGCCTGTTCGCGCTGGAACGTGCCGTCCTTGCTTTCGTACCACTTGTCCTGCCAGCGACCTTCAACTAACAAACCCATGTCCAAGTCTCCTCAATCGATAAGCGTTGGAGAGGAGTCTAAGCTCATAGGTTCGATAAAAAAGCGCAAATATTAATGGATTATGATCGATTAAATCGATTTGTCCCGCGCATCCCAGTACTGTTGGGCAGTCTCGAACGCTTGCTCGCGGCTCTGGCCGAGGCCGCGCAGCGCCAGGGCCATGGTCGAGATCAGGGCCATTTGCGGGTAGCTGTCCACCACATCGCCGCGCCATACCGCCTTGAGGTGCGCCGGTTCCAGGCTGGCGGGTTTGACGTGGCGCTGGCTCGACAGTTGCGGCCACTCCTCATCCCAGCTCTCGCCACCGGTGGTGCCGTACAAGTGGCTGTCGGCGTCGGGGTTGATCTCGATCTCACCGCCATCGCCCTTGACCACGATCGCAGTGTCGCCGAGCAAGCCGCTGGCATCGCGATGCACCGCCTGATAGCCGGGGTGGAAGATGCTTTGCAGGCCGCAACGGGCGCCCAACGGATTGAGAATGCGCGCCAGGGAGTGGATCGGCGAGCGCAGGCCGAGGGTGTTGCGCAGGTCGATCATGCGCTGCAGTTGCGGCGCCCAATCCACCAACGGCATGAAGGCCAGGCCGCCGTTGTCCAGCGCTGTGCCGACCTGCTGCCAGTCGCGGCACAACGGGATGTTCAGTTCATCGAGCAGTTGTTCGCTGTAGAGTCGACCGGCGGTGTGCGCGCCGCCACCGTGCATGAACACCCGCACACCGTTCTGCGCCAGGCACTTGGCGGCCAGCAGGTACCACGGCAGGTGACGCTTCTTGCCGGCATAGGTCGGCCAGTCGAGGTCGACCGCCAGTGCCGGCGCTTGCAAGCGCTCGCGCAGGGCCTCGGTAAAACCGGCCATTTCCTGCGCGCTTTCTTCCTTGTGGCGCAACAGCATCAGGAACGCGCCGAGCTGGGTGTCCTCGACCTGGTCGTCAAGCACCATGCCCATGGCGGCGCGGGCTTCTTCACGCGTCAGGTCGCGGGCGCCACGCTTGCCTTTGCCGAGGATGCGCACGAATTGGGCGAACGGGTGCTCGGCAGGCGTTTCGAGGGTCAACGCTGGGTAGTCGGTCATAAGCAATTCGTCGGTTTGGGCAGGCCCGCCAGTTTCGCGGCGAGTTTGGCAGGGGTGCCTTTGAACAGTCGGTTCAGGTGCAGGCTGTTGCCTTTGTCCGGGCCGAGTTTCAATGCGGTGTACTTGATCAGCGGCCGGGTCGCCGGCGACAGCTGGAATTCGGCGTAGAAGCTGCGCAACAGTTCGAGGATTTCCCAGTGCTCGGGGCTCAACTCGATGTCTTCGGCGGCGGCCAGGGCACTGGCGACGTCTGCCGACCAGTCACTGAGCTCCAGCAGAAAACCGTCCTTGTCCAACTCGATGGCGCGCGCGCCGACCGTCAATACATTCATAACCAGCTGTTGACCTTGGCGTGGTGGATCGACAGTTCGACGAAGGCCGGATAATCGACAGCCGTAGCCCAACCCGGAACTTCGATAGCCCGGGCCTGGGCATCTTCGGCCAGCACGTAGAGGGCCAGGCCGCGCGCACTCAGCGCCGTGAAAGGGGCGCTGCCCGGCTGCAGGGCATAGGCGGCGTCACCGCACAGCAGCAATGCGTCGTTGGCGCCGATTATGCGCAGGCAGCTGTTCAGGCGGTCGTCGCCGAACGGGGAATGAGACAACACATGCAAAGTCGACATCAGAGGGTGATCACCTGGTCGTAATGGTCAATGAGTGCGGTGATTTCGTGGGCGGCCAACACGCGGGCTTCCTCCAGTGCCAGGGCACCTGGGTCCAGGCCACGTTCGGCAGCGCTGTCGGCACAGACAAACAGTTCTTCGACGCCGAACATCGGCAGCGCCTGCAGGTTGGCGCTCAGGTCTTTCTGTTGCAGGGCCTTGGCGTGCTGATGAGGGGCGAGCTGGAACACGCCGTCGTCGAGAAACAGCAGGCCGATCGGCAGATCGAAGGCGCCTCCCGCCAGCACGATGTCCAGCGCCTCGCGTGCGCCTGGACCGGACCAGGGCGACTGGCGGCTGATGATCAGCAAGGACTTGGCCATTTCACGCACCTCCGAAGCAGATCAGGCGGTCGGCATCCTGCACCGCGTCATGCAACTGCCCCAGCCCGGACAATTCCCACGGCGCGCCGACGGCGACAGCCTCGCGCTGATAGCGCCTGGCTTCCTCCTCGTTCAACACGCCACGGCGCAAGGCGGCGGCGATGCACACCACGCCATCGAGTTGGTTTTCGCTGACGAAGGCGCGCCATTGCCGGGGCACATCCAGCTCGTCCTGGGGTGTGACCACGCTGCCGGACGCGTTGTAAACGCCATCCTGGTAGAAAAACAGCCGGACAATCTCATGCCCGCCGGCAAGCAGCGCCTGGGCGAACAGCAAGGCGCGGCGCGAAGAGGGCGCATGGGCGGCGGAAAATACGGCGATGGCGAACTTCATGGCGGACTCGATCAGCGAAACTGCGGCCATGATAAAGCTTTATCGGCGCAGGGGCTAAATCGATGTTACCGGTGTGGGCCCCTTCGCGAGCAGGCTCGCTCCCACAGGGATTTGTGTGATGGCAAAGTTCACAGCTGCACCGCAAAACCTGTGGGAGCGAGCCTGCTCGCGAAGAGGCCCGCACAGGCAGCAAAAAAATCAGCGCGGCATGTAGCCCAACTGCCAACGCCGCGGGATCTTCAGTGACAGCACTCCCAGCGCAGCCGCCAGCAGGCCGCTGGCAAACAGCGCCTTGAGCCCGAAATGATGTTCCAGCACGGCACCGAGTACCGCGCCGGCGAACATGCCGGTCCAGGGGATCAGTTGCACGCGCCAACCGTTGCGGCGCTCGCCGAGCATCCAGCGCCCCAGTCCGCGGCCAAAGCGCGACAGGGCTCCGGTCACATAGGTCAGGCCGACCGGCAGGCCGTTGACCTCTTCCACGGCGGCATTGAGCATGCCCATGGCGATGATGGCTGCCAGCAGGGCAGGCAATTGCGAGTCATAGGGCCAGGCCGCGGCGGCGCACAGCAGGGCGGCAATGCACAACAGCAAGGGCAGTGACCGGCGCCTGCTCAGGCGGCTGACGATAATGCCCAGCGCATTGCCAAAGATGAAGGTGGCGATGAGGATCACCAGGCGCAGGGTCAACCCAAGGTCGCCGGCACTGATGGCGACGGCCATCCGGGTGGTATTGCCGCTCATGAACGAGACGAAATCGCCACTGGCCATGAAACCGATCGCGTCAGTCATGCCGGCCAGCACCGAAAGCATGGCCACCAGGCTCAGGCCGATGCGCCCACGCCATTTCTGCGTGTGCAGGTGTCCGGGGCTGGCGTGGGTCTTCGAGGCGGTGGGCAGCATCGATGCAGTGATCCTCAGCAAAGGTTACGGTTGTATCCCGTACAGGTCGCAATACTCCAGCCAGTCCATGCCGGCCATTTGCGCAACTTCCCGGTGCACTTCCAGACGCTTGGCCTGATAGTCCTCAGGAGTGGCGGCGGTCAATTGCAGTGTCAGCTCCCAGGCAAACAAACCCAGGCGCTCGGCTTCGGCTTCAAAGGCCTCGTGTAAACGATCATCGCGAAACTGCGCGAGGGTCTCGCCCTTGGCCTGGGCCAGCAGCGGGTTGAGGTGGTCGAGCTCGATGCGCAGTTCGGGACGTTGGTCGAGAAACTTTTCCAGCGCCAGTTCGTGTTGTTGCTCGGGTGCCGCCATGGTCGCTCCTTGAGTACGAATTACGAAGACTGCTTCTTGCTTGCCTTGGCCGCTGCCGCCAGACATTCGAGTGCAAACTGCTCGGTATAGGTCATCTGGATCGGCGTGGTTTCACCCTTGACGGTTCTTTCGCCCTCAAGGATGTAACGAATGCGCTTGTCGGTGACGCCGATTCGCTTGGCGATCCAGGACGGTGTCTGACCGATCTGGCTGATCAGCTTGTCGGCATATTCAGTGGTCGGTTTGTAAAACTCGGCGTTGGGGGTCATGGGGCGTCCAGTGAAAGGTGTAATACAGCGCTATTGGCTCGACAGGGTGCGCGAATCGTCACGCGATGTCGCGGTTTTAATGAAGTAAAGCAGAACGATACGCCCTGCCGCGGTGATACAGTCCGCTTTTTCCTCATGAGTGAATGCAATGCGAATTCTGATGGTGGCGCTGGCCGCTACCTTGCTGGCGGGATGCGCGGGCTCGGCGATGAACGATGCTCGTACCAAGGCCCCGTACAAGACCTTGAACTCCGACAAGCCGGCCAAGGACGTCGCCCAGTGCGTGCAGTATTCCTGGCAGGACGAAGCGGTGTTCGGCGTTGATGCTGCGGCGTACCTGGAGCCGGGAGCGAAGGGGAGCACCACCGTCTATACCCGCTCGGCCGAGTCGTTCGTCGACGTGACCACCGATGCCTCGGGCACCGTATTGAGTTACTACGCTCAGCAAGACGACTTCGTCGCCAAGCGCCGCTTGGCGGCACTGGCCACCTGCCTCTGACCTGATGGGTTGATGCATGCCCTGTAGGAGCTGCCGCAGGCTGCGATCTTTTGATCTTGTTTTTTCTCGATCTCAAGTCCGTCGAAGATCAAAAGATCGCAGCCTGCGGCAGCTCCTACAGGGATTCGCGTTGTGATCAGTAGTCCAGGCGCTTCTGGAAGAAGAAGTGCTTGTACCCCGGCGGGTAGTCGGCGATATGCCCAATCTCGCTGTAGCCGCATTTCCTGTAGAACTCCGGTGCCTGGAATTCAAAGGTATCGAGCCACATTCCCACGCATTTTTTCTCCCGCGCCAGGTCTTCGGCCATCTGCATCAGCTTCGTGCCCATGCCCTGTCCCCGGGCCTGCTCCGGTACCGACAGCAGGTCGATGAACATCCACTGGTAGAACAACCTGGCGTAAAGGCCGCCAAGGATCACATCGTTTTCGTCACGTACCAGCAGGGCGATATGCTCGGGTACGGCGCCGTCGGCCTTCGAGGCATTGTAGGCGCGCAGCGGCATCAGGATGGCCTGGCGCTCTTCTTCCGTGGGGGTGGGCGAGAACTCTATCCGCAGGTTCATGGCAATGTCCTTATGGCAGTGAATCGGCAGCCTATCGTGGTTGCCGCCATAGTTCCATGACCCTCAGCCAGTGGAACCGTCGCCAGTGCGCGGAGGTCACTTGTTGTGACGCGCCATTCCCGAGTGCGACTGATGAGGACATTCCGTGAATATTTTCGAAGCCTTGCGCGAAAGCCACGAGCGCCAGCGTACCTACGCCAAAGCCCTGATCCGCACCAGCGGCGATACCCCTGAGCGCGTCGACGCATACAAGCAGCTCAAGTCAGAACTGCAGGCTCACGAAACCGCTGAAGAACGGCATTTCTACATCCCGCTGATGGAATTCGACAATGGCGTAGACCTCAGTCGCCACGCGATCTCCGAGCACCACGAGATGGATGAGATGATGGAAGAACTGGACAGCACCGAGATGTCCAGCCCGGCCTGGCTGGCGACGGCGAAGAAATTGTCCGAGAAGGTCCATCACCACCTTGAAGAAGAGGAGCAGAAGTTCTTCCAGATGGCGGGCAAGTTGCTTGACGACAAGCAGAAAGAGTCGCTGGCGACGCAGTATGTAAAGGAATACAAGGCACAACTTTCTACACCGGCGTGATGTCGTCCTGTAGGAGCTGCCGCAGGCTGCGATCTTTTGACTTTGCTTTAAACAACAAGATCAAAAGATCGCAGCCTGCGGCAGCTCCTACAAGATCAAAAGCCCGGGAGGCGCGCGGTTTCGGGGGATTGGCCGCCTTCCAGCGTGAGTAACGTCTGCTTCGCCTCCAGCCCCCCGGCAAACCCGGTCAATTTCCCCGACGCGCCAATCACCCGATGACAGGGCGCGATGATCGAAATCGGATTCCTGCCATTCGCCGCACCCACTGCCCGCACCGCGCTCGGGTGGCCGATTTGCTCGGCGATCTGGCTGTAGCTGCGGGTCTGGCCAAAGGGAATGGTCAACAAGGCCCTCCAGACCTTCTTCTGAAATTCCGTCCCGGCAAAATCAAGGTCGAGCTCGAACGCCTGGCGTGTGCCCGCGAAGTATTCGCGCAACTGTTGCGCAGTGCGCATCAGGACCGGGTTGTCCGGCGCTTCATCCATCGGGCCGAGGCGCACCCGGCCTGGTTTGTCATTTTCCCAGAGGATGGCCGCCAGACGGCAATCGTTCGCTACCAGCTTCAACTCGCCGACGGGTGATGCCAAGGTGATGTAGGTGTAGGTCATGCCGCACGCATCGCCGAATTGCTGAACAGGTGTTAAGCATACTGCCTCGCCGGGGAGGCGCAATATGCAATCCCGACCATACTGCCTACTGCTCTTGAAGCGTTTTCCTACTTTAAAACAAAAAGAGACCGACTCATGAAGTACGAACCTTTTGCCAAATCGCTGATTGCGACCTCGTTGGCGCTCAGCTGCCTGATGGCCCATGCGGCCTCTGTGGCCCCGGTCGCGGCTGAAAACGGCATGGTGGTCACCGCCCAGCATTTGGCCAGTCATGTGGGCGTGGATGTGCTGAAGAACGGCGGCAATGCGGTCGACGCCGCTGTCGCAGTGGGTTACGCGCTGGCGGTGGTGTATCCCGCGGCCGGTAACCTGGGGGGTGGCGGTTTCATGACCATTCAACTCGCCGACGGTCGTAAGACCTTCCTCGACTTCCGTGAAAAAGCCCCGCTGGCCGCTACCGCCGACATGTACCTGGACAAGGCGGGCAACGTCGTCCCCGACCTGAGCACCCGTGGGCACCTGGCCGTCGGGGTGCCGGGCACCGTGTCCGGCATGGAGCTGGCGCTGTCCAAATACGGCACCAAGCCGCGCAAGGAAGTGATCGCCCCGGCGATCAAGCTGGCGGAAGACGGCTTCGTGCTGGAGCAGGGCGATGTCGAGTTGCTGGAGTACGCCACCGACGTGTTCAAGAAGGACATCAAGGATTCCGGCGCGATCTTCCTGAGCAATGGCGAGCCGATGCAGGTCGGCCAGAAACTGGTACAGAAAGACCTCGGCAAAACCCTGCGGGAAATCTCCGAGAAAGGCGCCGACGGTTTCTACAAGGGCTGGGTGGCCGACGCCATCGTCACCTCCAGCCAAGCCAACAAGGGCATCATCACCCAGGCCGACCTCGACAAGTACAAGACTCGCGAGCTGGCACCCATCGAGTGTGACTATCGCGGCTACCATGTGGTCTCGGCACCGCCACCGAGCTCCGGCGGGGTGGTGATCTGCCAGATCATGAACATCCTCGAAGGCTATCCGATGAAGGACCTGGGCTACCACTCGGCCCAGGGCATGCACTACCAGATCGAAGCGATGCGCCACGCCTATGTGGATCGCAACAGCTACCTGGGCGACCCGGACTTCGTGAAAAACCCGATCGCGCATTTACTCGACAAAAACTACGCGACCAAGCTGCGCGAAGCCATCCAGCCGCAAAAGGCCGGCATCTCCAAGGATCTCAAGCCCGGCGTGGCGCCCCATGAGGGCAGCAACACCACCCATTACTCCATCGTCGACAAATGGGGCAACGCGGTATCGGTGACCTACACCCTCAACGACTGGTTCGGTGCCGGGGTCATGGCCAGCAAGACCGGGGTCATCCTCAACGACGAAATGGATGATTTCACCTCGAAAGTCGGCGTACCGAACATGTACGGCCTGGTGCAGGGCGAGGCCAATGCCATCGCGCCCGGCAAGGCGCCGTTGTCGTCCATGAGCCCAACCATCGTCACCAAGGACGGCAAAGTGGTAATGGTGGTCGGCACCCCCGGTGGCAGCCGCATCATCACCGCGACCCTGCTGACCATGCTCAACGTGATCGACTACGGCATGAACATCCAGGAAGCGGTCGATGCGCCGCGTTTCCACCAGCAATGGCTGCCGGAGGAAACCAACCTGGAGACCTTCACCACCAGTCCCGACACGGTGAAGATCCTCGAAAGCTGGGGCCACAAGTTTGCCGGTCCCCAGGACGCCAACCACCTGGCAGCAATCCTGGTAGGGGCTCCGTCGCTGGAGGGCAAGCCGGTGGGCAAGAACCGTTTCTACGGGGCCAACGATCCACGGCGTAATACCGGGTTGTCGCTGGGTTACTGATGGTTGTGTTTGAATGGGGGGCGCACGCGTCCCCTGATTTTTCAACTCATCAAGGAAGGTACCATGACCACCGCACTGTTAATCATCGACGTCCAGCAGGCCCTGTGCTCCGGCGAGTACGAGTGCTTCGAGATCCAGCGCGTCATTGAAACGATCAATGGCCTCAGTGCCCGGGCGAGAAAAGCCGGCGTGGCAGTGGTGCTGATCCAGCACGAAGAAGAGGGCGACCTGTTGAAGCATGGCGCTCCAGGCTGGCAATTGGCCGAAGGGTTGCACACGTCACCCGACGATCATCGCGTCCGTAAGACCACCGGCGATTCGTTCTATCAGACCAACCTGCAGAAACTGGTGCCGGTGCAAGACTACGATCGCCTGGTCATCTGCGGCCTGCAAACCGATTACTGCGTGAATGCAACCCTGCGCCAGGCGCATCAACTGGGTTACGACGTAGTGCTGGCCGCCGACGCGCATTCCACTGTCGACAATGGCAATACCACGGCCGAAGACATCATTGCCGAACACAACAAGGATTGGGCCGACCTGAGCAGTTCGGTGGCGCGGATCGACGTGGTCCCTGCCGCTGAAATCCGCTTCTGATAACACCACCCCCCTGTAGGAGCGAGCCTGCTCGCGATGGACGTTAACGATAACGCTGGAAACCTGACACCCCGAGGCGCTCTGAAGTCCATCGCGAGCAGGCTCGCTCCTACAAGGGTGCGCTGAAGATATCGATCAGCTCATTGAGGAACGCACTGACCAGCTCCCGCTGCCGCGCCGAATGCCGCACCGCCGCGTGGAAGCCGACCTCGTAGCGCAGCAACTGCGGATTGAGTGGATGCAGCTGCCCGAGCTGTTCATGCCGGGCCGCATAATGCTGCGGCAGGAAACCCAGGTGTTGGCCGGACAGGATCAGCAGGGCCGCTCCGTCCATGCTGTCGGTGAGCACGGTCAAGCGTTCGATCGAGGTCGGCGCCGGCATCTCCGGCAAGGGGTGGCTGGGCCAGACCCAGTCATGCTGGCTGACATCCTCGCGCGTCAGCGCGCCCACCTGCTCGAACAGCGGGTGTGACGGCGCGCAGTAGGCGATCTGGGTTTCCTGGAACAACGGGAAGTAGTCGATATTGGGCAAGCGATGCCAAAAATAACCGATCGCCAGATCAATATGGCCGTTGATGATTTTCTCTTCCAGCAGCGATGAAGACAGTTCGGTGAAGTGAAAGTACAGCCCCTCGTGCCGAGCCCTCAGGCGGGCAATGGCCAAGCCGATTTTCTTGTTTGCCACCGGATCGATCTGCCCCAGCAGGCCGACGTTGATGTTGCCCGAGACTTTGCGGTTGATGTGCTGCACTTCAACCCTGAAGCCCTCGGCGGCAGCCAGCAAGCGTCGCGCTGCCTCGACGAACTGACCACCCTTGGGCGTTACGGAAAATCCGCCGCGACCGCGTTCGCACAGGCGAAAACCCACCCGTGCCTCCAGCGTCGCCAGTTGTGCGCTGATGGTCGGTTGCGTGGTATTGAGGGCTGTTTGCGCCGCCGAGATCCCGCCAGCCTCGACCACCGTGAGAAATACCCGGATCAGGCGCAGATCCAGCTCCGTTACAGTTCCCAGCATGGGGGCTCCCGATACTCGATTACATTGACGCCGATCTATGTGAACAGTGCGCCTTGGATATTTTATCGCTGCGGCCAACGCCATACATTGCAGGGAAACCAGGGTCTTCGTCAGCTTTTTCTGGAGTTTTGCCAGATCTGGACGTCGAATCGACCACTGCGCTCAAAATAAAAACAATCTACTGCATAGGAACTATCGTATGTCAGGATCCCCACTTTCTGCGCACGCCACCGAGGCGAGCGGCGGGTTGGCCATCGAAGGCCACTCGATCGATTACATCCCGGAAAACGAACGTCACGCCAAACTCAGCAGCCAGGGGCCGTTCTGGTTTCTCGGCAACTTCCACTTCTTCACCATCTCCATCGGTTTCGTCGGCCCCAGCCTGGGCTTGTCGGCGCTGTGGACCCTGCTGGCCGGTGCGCTGGGCATCATGTTCGGCACGATCTTCATGGCTTTCCACGGCTCGCAAGGGCCGGAAATGGGCCTGCCGCAGATGATCCAGTCCCGTGCCCAGTTCGGCTATCGCGGGGTGATCCTGGCGCTGATGGCGACAATGTTTGTGTTCGTCGGTTTCAACGTGGTGAACGTCTCGCTGATCATGAACGGGCTGGAGCATGTGTTCGGCATCGACCCGACCATCGTCGCCGTGACCGTGGTACTGATCGGCGCACTGCTGTCGATCTTCGGCCACGACCTGATGCACAAAGCCTTCAAGTGGGCGCTGCTGGCGACGCTGCCGTTGTATGCCCTGGTGACCATCGCCCTGATGTTCGGCGCGGGTTCCGAGGGCGTCACGCCGGCCAGCGACCTCGGCTTCAGCTGGATCGCCTTCGCTACCCTGTTCGCCATTGGTGCCAGCTACAACATTTCCTATGCACCCTATGTCTCCGACTATTCGCGCTACCTGCCGAAAAACACCAGCCGGCCGAAACTGATCGCGGCGATATTCATCGGCGCGTCGCTGTCGGGCAGCTGGATGATCGGCCTCGGTGCCTGGCTCGCCCAGGAACTGAAAGCGGTGGATGCGCTGGTGGCATTGAACCAGGTAGGTTCCTCGATGATTCCCGGGCTGGGCAATCTGTTGGTGGTGGTGTCGGTGGCGGGCTTCCTGCCGATCATTGCGCTGAACACCTACAGCGCCATGCTGACGCTGCTGACCGGCGTCGATTCGATCAGCAAGATCACCCCGACACCTCGCGCCCGTGTGCTGTCGATCAGTGCCATCAGCATCATCCTGCTGACCTGCGTGCTGTCGATCAAGGGTGACGGCATCGCGCTGCTGAACACCTTCCTCGTGTTGCTGTTGTACTTCCTCGTGCCTTGGACCGCCGTCAACCTGGTGGACTATTTCTTCGTGCGCAAGGGCGGCTACGCGATCCCGCATTTTTTCACGCCGAAGGGCATCTACGGCGCGTGGCAGTTTCGCGGCATCGTGGCCTACCTGATCGGCTTTGCCGCCATGGTGCCGTTCTTCTACATCTACGATGCCGCCGCCAGCAAGGAAGTCTTCGTCGGTCCTATGGCACGGGTGCTGGAAGGCGTGGACATCGCCTGGCTGGTGGGCCTGCTGGTTTCGGGCCTGACCTATTACCTGCTCAGCCGCTCCCTCGACCTGGCCGCCGAGCGCCGGGTCATCGAGGCGATCAGTGAAAACGAGATTATCGCCATGACCCATTCATCCACGGAGTCGGTGCGTTGAACACGGCAAAGAATATCCGGGTCGCCTGCTGCCAATTGGCGCCGAAAATCGGCGACCTCGCGTACAACCGCACGCTCACCGAACGCGCGATCCGTTCGGCGGCCCTGCAGGGTGCCCAGGTGGTGGTGTTGCCGGAGCTGGTGCAGAGCGGCTACCTGTTTGCCGACCGCGCGGAAGCACTGGCCCTCGCGGAAACCGCCGAGGGGCCGACCTTGCGCCTGTGGCAGGCGCTGGCCAGTGAATTGAACATGGTCATCGTCGGTGGATTCTGCGAGCGTCTGGCCGGGGATGAGCTGGCCAACAGCGCGGCACTGATCGATACCCGGGGTTTGCGCGCGGTGTACCGCAAGGCGCACCTGTGGGATGCGGAGAAAGAAGTTTTCACAGCCGGCACTGCCGCACCGCCGGTGATCGAAACGGTCCACGGGCGCATCGGCATGCTGATCTGCTACGACCTGGAGTTCCCCGAATGGGTGCGCCTGCCGGCGCTGGCCGGTGCCGACCTGCTCTGTGCGCCGGTCAACTGGCCCGACGGCCCGCGACCGCAATCCGAGCGCCCGGCGGAAGTCTTGCGGGTGCAGGCCAATGCCTCGGTCAACCGCATGTTCATCGCCGCCTGTGACCGTCATGGTGTTGAGCGCGGGGTGAGTTGGGTGCAAGGTTCGGTGATCGTCGACGCCGACGGTTATCCGGTGGCCGGTCCGGCGGAGCAGGGTGGCGAGCAGATGCTGCTGGCCAACCTGAACCTGGCCGAGGCACGCAACAAGCGCATCAGTGCGCGCAATGACCTGCACCGGGACCGACGGCCGCAGCTGTATGGCTTGAGCAGTGAAGTGAAGTGAAGTGAAGTGACGTTTGGCCCAGAGGTTGCCGAAATCCCAAGACCTGAATAAGATACATCCGCAATAATGTCCCGCAGGAGCCGGCCCGCCGTGTTCCTGCGACACGCGTTTTTCCATCCCACACACAACGCTCTACTTTCAGCAGGGGGCAGCCTTTCATGGATGTTCTCGCACTGATCGAGCAATACCTGTCCAGGTGGGTATTTACACCTGTCAGCAACCAGTTCCTCGGGCTCTTCGACCTCAATGGCCGTCTCTGCGTCGCCTTTCTTTTCATCTCCTACTCCGTTGCCTACGGCCTGTTCCGCTGGCGTCGAGCTCGCGGGCTGACGGACGCGCACAGCTTCTGGCAGTTCATCGGCGGCAACCGTGTGCATTTTCATCCCTCGGCGCTGCTCGATTACCGCTACTACTTCGTGCGCGCGATCCTCAAGGTCGTGCTGGTGGTGCCCATCGTCGGGCTAGTGGACCCCTATGTGTTGCGTTCCGGTGACTACATCCGCTTTTTCACTCAGCTGTGGGGTGCACGGGTGCAGGTCGAGGAGCACCTGGTCCTGACCTTGCTCTATGGCCTGGGTGTGTTCCTGCTGCAGGACTTCATCCATTACTGGGCCCACCGCGCTTACCATTCGCGCTACCTGTGGGCGTTCCACAAAGTCCATCATTCGGCGACGGTGCTGGTCCCGGCCACGGCCAGTCGGGTGCATTTCCTCGAGAAAGTGGTCGAGCGGTTGACTGACCTTGTGTTCATCAGCGCCTTTGCCGGACTCTTCTGGTACGCCTGTGGCGGGGAGATCAGCCGCTACACGCTGTTCGGCGTGACCTACATGGTGTTCATCCTCAATGCCTTGGCGGCCAATCTGCGCCATAGCCACGTCTGGCTGTCCTTCGGGCCTGTGGTCGAGCATGTGCTGAACAGCCCGGCCCAGCACCAGGTCCACCACAGCGATGCGCCGCGGCACTTCAACAAGAACTTCGGGGTCAACCTGTCACTCTGGGACTGGATGTTCGGCACGCTGTACGTCACCCAAACGCAACCGGAGCCCATCCGCTTCGGCACCTGCGAAGCGGATCATGGCCGTTACCTGACCGTCTACAGCCTGATCATCACGCCCTTTGTCGAAACGCTGGGCAAGATCCGCCTGGCCAGGCGCTCGCTTGCGGTCAGCGCGCAGGCAGGTTCCAGCGTTCGCGCAACTGCTCGTACTGCGTCTCGGGCAGTTGCACCAGCAGCGGGGACTGGCGTGGGTCCAGCCAACTGAGCAGGCGTGCGATATCCATCGGGTCCATCGCGGTGCAGCCCCGCGTCGGTAGTGTGGGGCCACGCCAGATGTGGAAGAAGATGCAGGAACCGGCGGCGGGGGATGCGGGTGTGTTGTGCTCGATGAAAATGCCCTGGCGGTACAAGTCATCATGGCGACGCATGCGTTCAGAGCTGTTCCAGTCTTGGGCCATCGTGGCGCCGTCGACCAATTCGTTGTAATGAGCGGACCGGCTGTCATCCACGCATTCGATGGTCGAGGTCAGTGCGAGGTAGGGCAGGCGGGTTTCACTTGAAGCGTCGTAGCCAAAAGCGCTGCCGAGTTTGAACATCCCGGCGGGTGCCTTTCCATCGCCTTCCTGTTTCACCGGCCCCTGAAGTTGCCCGGTGTCGAGCAGTCCCTTGCCCCAGCCCATGCCATTTTTTCCCAGCACGACGGCAAACGGCGCTTCGACTTTCTGGAAGCTGTCCCCGTGCCGTTCATAACGCTGGGCGCTGCCCTGGATGTCGTCCCAGTGCTTGCTGGTGACCACGATCAACTGGCCACTACCGTCGAGCCCTTGGGCCATTGCGGCACAGGGCAGCAACAGGATCAGCAACGCGCAGATTCTGCCAAGGCTGTTCATGGTGCCAGCGGGGTGATGGGGAAGTTCATGACGGTGTTCAATGTCGCATCCCGGGTATAGGTGAAGTGCCACCACTCGGCGGAGTAACCGGTGAATCCCTCCTGCGCCATGGCGCGGGTCAGTCGCTGGCGATTTTCCATGGCCGTCGCCGTGATCGACGTCGAATCGGTATGGGCGCGCTCGTCGAAGCAATCAAAACCGGTGCCCATGTCGACTGCGCCGTCGTGCCAACGCTGCCCATAAGGCGCCGTGCAATCGACTGGCGTGGCAGATGGCGTCCAGGTGTCGGCGGGCAGGGCGTCCGGTCCCGTCATGCTCAGGTCGACGGTGCTGCCTTTGGAGTGATTCGATACGCGCGCCACATAGCCCAGGCGCCAGAAGTCTTGCTTATCCACCCGTGGATAGAATTCGGCCTTAAGCGGATCGCCCGGCTCAGTGGCGAAGCGCCCCATGTCCGCGACCGCGCGACTGGGGCGATAGCAATCGAACACCTTCAGGCCATAGCCTTGCGCCCGCAGTGCCGTTTGTACCCGGGCGAGGGCTTTGGCGGCATCCTGCGACAGCAAGCACTCGGGCGCTTCATAACCCTCGAGCGGGTGCCCGGTGAAGTTGTGGGCGCTGGCATAACGAATGTCCTGTTCGATACCCGGATCGATCGTGCGTAAATACACCATGTGCTCGGGCCGGGGCTCGGCAGCGGCGACACCCGATAAGGCGAGGCTGAGGAGCGGGAGCAATGTTTGAACGACAAATGGCATCGGGTCGGGCCTGCGTAATGGCATGACAAGTCACTTCATCATGGCTTGAAATCGGCGGCACCTCCATGAAGTTGTTGATCGGCGTGATAGGACGAGCGCACCAATGGCCCGGACGCGACGTTCTTGAAGCCCATGCGTGCGCCTTCCTCGGCGAACCAGGCAAACACGTCCGGGTGCACGAAACGCTGGACCGGCAAGTGGCTGCGCGACGGTTGCAGGTATTGGCCGAGGGTGAGCATGTCGACATCGTGCTCGCGCAGGCGCTGCATGACGTCGATCACTTCTTCGTCGGTTTCTCCCAGGCCCAGCATCAGCCCGGATTTGGTGGGGACCTGTGGTACCCGCTGCTTGAAGTTTTGCAGCAGATCCAGCGACCACTCGAAATCCGAGCCGGGTCGTGCGGCCTTGTACAGGCGCGGAACGGTTTCCAGGTTGTGGTTGAACACATCGGGCGGCTCAAGGGCGGTGATCGCCAGGGCGACGTCCATCCGTCCGCGATAGTCCGGCACCAGGGTTTCCAGTTGAATGCCCGGCGATAGCTTGCGGATTTCGCGCAGGCAGTCGACGAAGTGTTGGGCACCGCCATCGCGCAAGTCGTCGCGGTCCACCGAGGTGATCACCACGTATTTGAGGCGCAGTTCAGCGATGGCCACGGCGAGGTTGGTCGGCTCATCCACATCCAGCGGCTTCGGGCGCCCGTGGCCGACATCGCAGAACGGGCAGCGACGGGTGCAGATGTCACCCATGATCATGAATGTCGCAGTCCCCCCGGAAAAACACTCGCCCAGGTTCGGGCACGAGGCTTCTTCGCAGACGCTGTGCAGCTTGTGTTTACGCAGCAATTGCTTGATCCGGTCGACCTCGGGGGAGGCCGGCATGCGTACCCGGATCCAGTCGGGTTTGCGCGGGAGGTCCTCGGTGGGGATGATTTTCACTGGAATCCGCGCGACTTTTTCCGCGCCGCGCAGTTTTGTGCCGACTTGCACTGTGTTCATAGATGCTCCCAAGGTATGTCAGACAAGAACCGGAACTGTGGGAGCGAGCCTGCTCGCGAAGATGGTGGAACATCCAGCACAGATGTCGACTGACACTCCGCCTTCGCGAGCAGGCTCGCTCCCACAGGTTTTTCACAGGGGTTTGTGTTGTGTGATCAGTCGCGGTACACCGGGAAGTCCGCACACAGAGCGGCAGCCTGGCGGGCGACCTGGGCCTCGACATCGGCATCGCCGAGGTGATCGAGGATGTCGCAGATCCAGCCTGCCAGCTCGATGCTCTGTGCTTCCTTGAAACCACGGCTGGTGATCGCCGGCGTACCGATGCGCAGGCCTGAGGTCACGAACGGCGACTGCGGATCGTTGGGCACCGCGTTCTTGTTCACGGTGATGCCGGCACGGCCCAGGGCGGCGTCAGCGTCCTTGCCGGTCAGGACCTGGCGGATCAGGCTGACCAGGAACAGGTGGTTGTCGGTACCACCGGACACCACGTCATAGCCCCGTTCGATAAACACCTGCGCCATCGCCTGGGCGTTGCGGATCACTTGTGCCTGGTAAGTCTTGAACGCCGGCTCCAGCGCTTCCTTGAAGCACACGGCCTTGGCGGCGATCACATGCATCAGCGGACCGCCCTGGCCACCGGGGAATACGGCGGCGTTGAGTTTTCTCTCAAGCTCCGGATTGGCCCTAGCCAGGATCAGGCCACCGCGCGGACCGCGCAGGGTCTTGTGGGTCGTGGTGGTGACCACGTCGGCGTAGGGCAGCGGGTTCGGGTACAGACCGGTGGCCACCAGCCCGGCGACGTGGGCCATGTCGACGAACAGCCAGGCACCGACCTTGTCGGCGATCTCACGGAAACGCGGAAAATCCAGGGTCTTGGAGTAAGCGGAGAATCCGGCGATGATCATTTTCGGCTGGTGCTCGACGGCCAGGCGTTCGACTTCGTCGTAGTCGATCAGCCCGGTCGCGGTGTCGATGCCGTATTGCACGGCGTTGTAGAGCTTGCCGGAAAAACTCACCTTGGCCCCGTGGGTCAGGTGACCGCCATGGGCCAGGCTCATGCCCAGCACGGTGTCGCCAGCCTGCAGCAACGCCAGGTACACGGCCGCGTTGGCCTGGCTGCCGGAGTGCGGCTGGACGTTGGCGTAGTCGGCGCCGAACAATTGTTTTGCGCGGTCGATGGCCAGTTGCTCGACCACGTCGACATACTCGCAACCGCCGTAATAGCGCTTGCCCGGATAGCCTTCGGCGTACTTGTTGGTCAGGCCGCTGCCTTGCGCCTCCATGACCCGTTGGCTGGTGTAATTCTCCGAAGCGATCAGCTCGATGTGGTGCTCCTGCCGCGCATCCTCGGCATTCATCGCCGCCAGCAGTTCGTCGTCGTAGCCTTTGATCTGGTCCTGCTTGCTAAAAAGGGCGCTGAACATGGTGAAAGTCCTCTGTTGTTCTCGAAATGGGGGGCACCTGTAGGAGCTGACGAGTGCAACGAGGCTGCGATCTTTTGATTTTTTAAAGCCAGATCAAAAGATCGCAGCCTGCGGCAGCTCCTACGGGGGTTATGCGTAGTCTTCGATGGATGGGCACGCGCAGATCAGGTTGCGGTCGCCGAACACGTTGTCGACACGGCCTACGGGCGGCCAGTATTTGCCGTCGACCAAGGTGTCCAGCGGATAAACCGCCTGCTCACGGCTGTACGGATGCGACCACTCGCC